>NZ_CAJHBH010000014.1:0-60461 GCF_904846585.1 Psychrobacter sp. H7-1 | reverse complement strand
GATGGAGGTGTGCTGAGTGTGGCACATGGCATGATAGAGATATCAATGCCGCTAAGAACATCCTTGCGGTCGGGCTTGACCGTCTAGCTGTAGCAATCCCCTCGGTTTAGCGAGGGGAGGAAGTCAATGAAGACAAACAAGGCGAGTAAATTGCGCCCTTTTTTTTACTTTTTGACAATATACTGATAAAAGGTTTCCCACTATGAGTATTGCCGATACCACTCCAGAGCACCCTATTGAGCATCACTTAGATACCCAAGGCCTGATTTGTCCAGAGCCAGTGATGTTGTTGCACCGCACTGTTCGTAAGGCCGAAGCTGGCGATTATATTGAAATCTTGGCCACCGATCCTGCGACCACCCGTGATATTCCCAATTTTTGTCGTCACCTAGGTCATAACTTAATCTCCCAATCAGAGGAAAACAATCCAGCCGGCGACCCTGAGCGACATACCGATACGCTTTATCGCTATGTGGTACAAAAAAAGCAAAGCTGATGTTGTTGACACAAATTAAGTCAGATGTAGAGAAGATAACATGAGTCGTGATCGCGCCATACAACCCAGACAGCCCAAAGCCCTTGCGGTGGATGATGAGCCCGCTTATATCACCGAGTTTCGTCAGGCGATGCTAGCACGTGGTCTGTCTACGCGCACTCGTAATGCCTATGTGCGTGATTTAAAGCTGTGCGAGACCACCCATTCTAAAGCGCTAACGCTGTGGTCAGACATGGATGTGATGCAGTGTTTAACGGCGCTAGATAGACAAGGAAAAACGCCACGCACCCAAGCGCGTATGCTCTCAAGCTTGCGTCAGTTCTACTTATGGATGGTGGGCAATGAGCGCCGTGAAGACAACCCATGCGAGCGTATCAAAACACCCAAGATTGGCCGATCTTTGCCCAAGGATTTGTCCGAAAACGATGTCGAAAGCCTGCTGTCTGCCCCCGATACCAGTACCGCCCTTGGTCTGCGTGATAAGGCCATGCTTGAGGTGCTCTATGCTTGCGGGCTTCGGGTCAGTGAGCTGATGAACTTATCTTTAGAGCAGGTCAATTTAAATGCCGGCTGGCTACAAATCACCGGTAAAGGCAATAAAACCCGCTTGGTGCCTTTGGGTGAGTATGCCAGTGACGCCTTGGATGATTATTTGACTCATGCCCGAGGCGAGCTGGTGGCACATTTAAAATCAGGTAACTGCCAAGCAGTGTTTTTGACCACCCAAGGCGGCTATATGACCCGCCAGAACTTTTGGTACATGATAAAAAAATATGCCAAACAAGCAGGCATCCAAAGCGACTTATCTCCGCATACCTTGCGGCACGCTTTTGCCACGCATTTACTTAATCACGGTGCTGACTTACGTAGCGTACAGCTGCTACTGGGCCACAGTGACTTATCTACCACTCAGATTTATACCCATGTGGCCACGGCTCGATTGCAGCAGCTTCATGAAGCGCATCATCCCAGAGGCTAGTTGATTGTGTTTGCTAAGCCGTAGCGGTAGATGTATACCCCTGCGTCTTAAGTTGATACCTACTGCTTAGACAGACCCAGCGTTAACTTTGAATAACCGCCTAAATTTTTACCAATTCATACACCACAAAGCGAGCGGTAGTCTCAAATGGCTGACGCTCAGCAGAAGCCAATAACGCCTCTCGCTTCCCAGCACGTGCCCGATATGAATACGGGGTCATGGTCAATAAATCTGCCAAAGCCTGAGCATCTAATATCAAATCAGCCGCCACAGTATGCGTTGCCACTTCTTTAAAGTACGGCAACAGCTCCTCTAAGAACTTATCTGAATCATGCGGGCGTACCTCATCAAACAAGGCCTCGCGCATACTTTGTAAATGCCCAGCATCAGGTTTGGCAATAATCAGCCGTCCGCCTAAGGTTAAGACACGCGCAAATTCCTCCGGTAATATCGGGCTAAAAATAGTACTGATGGCATCTAAGCTGGCATCGGCTAGCGGCAAATGCGAGGCGCTGGCCACCATCGGATACATAGCAGTGGCGCTCAAACCATCTGCCTCAACCTGATACCACAGCCCAGAGTGTTGTTTGGCGACTCTGGCCGTTGTGGCGACCGCCGGTTTGCTGATATCTAGTGCTACCAAGCAAGCGTGATTATTTGGTGTTGCCGCTAGAGCCGCAGCAATAGCACCGGTGTAATAGCCCTCTCCGCAGCCCACATCGAGCCAAGTCTTTGCCTTTGCTTGAACCGGTGGCGCTGAAGCTTCTAAGCTGGGCATGACCAAACTGGCAATAAGCTGCTGCAAAGGCTGATAAAAGCCTTGGTTTAAAAATCGGTGGCGAGCGTCAATCGACTGTTGGCTATCACCGGGATCTTTGGATTTTTTATTTTGCACAGGTAATAAATTCACGTAGCCTTGGCGCGCCACATCAAAGGGATGACGGGTCCCTTTTTCATTTTGACTGCCATCACACAGCCAAGTCTTGGCATTGATTAGCAAAGGTGACTGGCAATAAGGACACAAAAACTGCGGTTGATAACGTGCTGAGGGTTTAGAGATCATAAGTCAAAATCCTATTACCAAGTCTGAAAGTAACCAGATATAATTTAAAGTAAAACAAAACGGGTGCCAATATGACACCCGTTATTAACTGCTGTACATGGGACGATTGCTTAAATTACTGCTTGAACTATTGATTAAATGATGAATAGTAGCCCTGATTAACCTGCTGTATTAACGCAGCTTTAAGGTCATCAGTCCTAACACTACCAATAAAATAGCAATAATCCAAAAGCGCACCACAACTTGGGTTTCTTTCCAGCCCAGCTCTTCAAAGTGATGGTGCAGTGGCGCCATTAATAACACACGTTTTTTGCGTAATTTGAACGAGCCCACCTGTAGAATAACTGATAAAGCTTCCGCAACAAATAGACCGCCCATGATGGCAAAGGCTATCTCTTGGCGGGTCATAACGGCAATGGTACCTAGCATAGCACCCAGTGCCAATGCGCCCACATCGCCCATAAATACCTGCGCCGGATGCGCGTTGTACCATAAAAAACCAAGGCCTGAGCCAATCATGGCTGCACAAACAATGGTCACCTCAGAGTTATAAGCGATATAAGGCACATGCAAATAATCAGCGAAGCGCACATCACCCGATACATAAGAAAATACACCCAGACCTGCAGCGACAAAGACCACAGGTAAAATGGCCAGACCATCTAAGCCATCCGTCAAGTTGACGGCATTTGATGACCCATTAATCACAAAATAGGTAAAGATGATGAAGCCTAAGCCCAGCGGTAGCGCTGATAAAGGCACTATCCAGTTTTTAAATAGGGGAATTAACAAATCCACCATGGCTTTGGTTTGAGCAGGGTCAGGCTGCTGGCTGGCGATATAATACAGCGAGCTGCCTACAAATAACGCACCCACTGACAGCCAAAAATACTTTTTACGGGCGATTAGGCCTTTGGGGTTTTTATACTTAATTTTTAACCAGTCATCGGCCCAGCCCACAGCCCCGAAGATGACCATGACCACCATTAAAATCCAAACATAGGGGTTGGCTAAATTAGCCCAGCATAAGGTCGAAAAACCAATCGAGGTTAGGATCAGTACCCCGCCCATGGTGGGCGTTCCTGTTTTTGCTAAGTGGGTTTTGGGGCCATCATCACGTACAGCTTGGTCATATTTTACACTGCGAAGATAAGCGATGGTGCGGGGGCCTAAGATGATGCTAAAAGCAAGCGAGGTAATAACGGTGAGTAAAGTACGCAAGGTTACCGAAGATACCGCCGAGAACGGTGAATAGAATTGACTCAACCAACTGTCAAATAACCAATATAACACCGCCTACTCCTCATAAATTTTTAAAAAATTATGTGTGTTTTTAGCCCCTAATCACCACAAATAAAAATGACATCGCCGCAGCCTATGCCAAAGCGATATCGCAAATTTGAAACTGGGACTAAAAATCACGACTAACAAACCAGACAACAGCCGCCATTTATGACAATAAACTTTGGCTATCGTAAAAATAAATCAAATTATCGCAAAAATGACCAACAAAAACAGGTTTAATCCAACTTTTCACCAAAAATGCACATAGCCTAGAATCAATCGACGTATTAAATAAGCTATTTTTGGTTATAAGCTACCCGCCACCTATAGAGATGAGGGGCTTGTGCTAATTTGTGTTAAATCGTCAATCAAGGTTTCCATCGTGGTGGTGCGCGAGCCTTTAAATAATAAGGTACACACTTGGCCCTGCTGCTGTTGCGTCTGAACCAGCTCAATAAGCTTGGGCAATAAGTCAGCTTTGGTATCAAAGGCATATGCCTGTGTCATGCCTTGACTGCTGGCTCCAGCTACCGTGTCTTTGGCAAACTCACCGGCACACAACATATAGTCCACCGCTTTGTTAGCAATTGCTTCACCCAATTTATAATGCTCGCTAACCGCGTCATCACCCAGCTCACCGATGTCACCCAGTACCAAAATTTTGGTGCCTTCTTGAGCCGCCAGTACATCAGCAGCGGCGCGCATAGAATTGGGGTTGGCATTGTAAGTATCATCAATGATGTGATGTTGACCCAAGCGCTGTCTACCCAGTCGGCCTTTGCTGGATTTGGCTTGGTTTAGACCTTGCGCAATTAATTCAGCCGACACGCCAGCGGCGTAAGCACAGGCAGCTGCCGCTAAGGCATTACTGACATTGTGCTCACCGGCCATAGGCAGCAGGACGGATACCATGGCAGGTGCTTTGCCCTCAATAGCGAAGTGTAATTGGAAGCGGCTTTGTAGCGCAGTGGTTTTAACCTCAGTAGCATAGACTGCAGGCAGCTTTGCCGTCCGCTGCTCAAGCGAATGCCAACCAAAGCCAATAACGGTATCGGTATGCTGCTTGGCGGTGCTCATTAATTGATCGCTATAATCATCATCACAAGGCACAACTGCCGTACTTGCTTGCGTCAGCGGCTGATAAATCTCCGCTTTGGTCTTGGCAATATTGTCACGGCCACCAAACTCTCCCAAATGCGCTGTCCCAATATTTAGGATGCAGGCCACATCTGGCTTGACCATGGCAGCAGTATAAGCAATCTCACCGACATGGTTTGCGCCCAGCTCAAGCACTGCATAACGGTGCTGCTGCTCTAATTCTAGCAGCATCATAGGCACCCCAAAGTCGTTATTGAGATTACCTCGGGTCACCAAAGTTGTGCTTTGCACATCGGCAGAAGCGGCTTCAACTTGAGCAAAGATATGACGCAGCATTTCTTTGACAGTGGTCTTGCCACTAGAGCCGGTTAACGCGATCACCTTTAAATTAGGATGCTGCTGACGGCGATAAGCGGCAATTTGACCAAAAGCCAATCGAGTATCATCCACCTTAAGCTGCGGCACATTAACCTCTGATAGCGGCTGACTGACAATAGTGGCAATAGCGCCCTTCTCCACGGCACTCGCCACAAAGCTGTGTCCATCAAAGTTCTCACCGACAATGGCAAGGAATATATCACCTGCTTCGATTTTTCGGGTATCGGTGATGATACGAGTGGCACGTAAGCTCGATGAATCTGCCGCTTCAAGCCCTATCCACTCCCCGTTTAGTTGAGCCGTTGCGGCAAGTAGCTGCTCAGGTGTCCAAATAAATAGTCCATTCTCGGGGTGTCGTTGGCTCATGATGATTGCGTCTCGTTAATTTAATGGTCAGGATATGAAATATAAAATATGAAGGTGATAAGGTTAGCGGCTTGGGGTCTCTGAACTGTGCGCCGCAATTAATGCCTGCTGTAGCACTAAGCGGTCATCGAAGTCATAACGCACGCCTTTGATTTCTTGATAAGTCTCATGCCCTTTACCAGCAATGACCACGATATCATCTGCGGCAGCATGCTCTACGGCATACTCGATGGCCTGTTTTCGATCGGCAATGACCGTGGTTTTGGCATGCTGCTCGTCACTCATCCCTTGCTGCATGTCCTGCAAGATCATTTGCGGATCTTCACTGCGCGGATTGTCAGAGGTTAATACCACTTTATCGGCAGTGGCCAAGCCCGCCTGCGCCATGAGAGGGCGCTTACCCTTATCACGGTCACCGCCGCAGCCAAAGATGGCCCATAAGTTACCGCTGCAATGCGATTTCAAACTGGTCAGCACTTGGGTTAACGCATCCGGCGTGTGCGCATAATCGACAATAAACACCCCTTGCTCAGGCTGTGAGCCTTGCTCATCTAAGCTCACACGCTGCATACGGCCACTGGCACCATGCAGCTGTTTGACTAAGGCGGGGATGCTCTCAGGCTCGATACCTAACGCGATCGCTCCGGCGACAGCTGCCAATAGGTTGGCCACGTTAAAGCGGCCTAATAAGGGGCTGTGCAACGTCAATGGCCCAAAGCTGGTTGCGGCCTCAATTTTCACCCCATCTAAGCTTGGCTCAATGGTTTTGCCGATAAAGTAGGCATCACGTTGCAGAGCGCTTTTTTCGATAAAATCGCCCTGTAAGCTGTACAACCAGACACTAACCCCTGAGTTTTGCGCTGTCTCAATCATCAGCGGCGCAAACTCATCATCTGCATTAATCACAGCATGTGTTAACTGTGGAAAATAAGCTTTATCAAATAAGCGTGCCTTGGCTTTGGCATAATCTTGCATATCTGGGTGATAGTCTAAATGGTCACGGCTTAAGTTGGTATACAGTGCCACCGTGACTGGTACGCCTTGCAAGCGCTGCTGATCGAGACCATGTGAGCTGGCCTCTAGGGCTAATAAATCCACCCCTTCATCACCCATCTTACGTAAGAAGCCTTGTACCGCTAGCGCATCGCCTGTGGTATGGCTGGCCTGTACGAGACTGTCTAGACGACCGTTACCCGCGGTACCCATCACTGCACTGTTTTGTAATTGAGCGACCTCTGAAAACTGACACAACTGAGCCATTAACTGACTAATGGTGGTTTTGCCATTGGTGCCGGTTACAGCGATAACTTGCGGCAGTGTTTGTGCCAAAGACTGTGCATCACCGATCTGTGAGAGCGCCTCATCAGACAAAAGGCTCAACTGAATCAAAGTACCCAGTACATCACGGATATCGGGCACAAATAAAATAGGACAGTCTGGACTTGAGTCGCTTGGTTTATCTAATCCCTCTAAGCCTAACTGCTGTGGGTCAATCTCACTAATGATAAATGCCGCTTGCGGTAAGGCGGTTTGGACATACTGCTGGCTTTTTTGCAAAGGCTGAGTCTGACTTTTTAATAACACAAAGGCTGCCGGCGCGGATGACGCGTCACGCTTTGCCAACTGACGGCTATCGAGCACAAACTTTGAGAAAGGCACATCAAGCGCTGCCGGTACGCTCAGTCGCTGCAAGGTGGACTGATGCTGCGGTAATATCTTGACGGCGGCGTTAACTATAGAGCGTAAGTGAGGAGCAGGTTGGGTATGTGTCATCCTAGAGGGCCTTATAATTTACTTGTGTTTATTGACCAAAGCGCTAACGGTGGCCTATTGACCAGTTAAGCGGCCAACTGCCACAGTTGGCCGCCTAAAAACGGCTATTCTGCCTTTAAGGGTTTGTCTAACGGCACGTTATACAAACGCAGCGCTTCTTGCATCACATTTTTAAAGACAGGAGCAGCAACGATACCGGCATAATAGGTCTGACGGGGGTCTTCAACTAAGATCACGGTCACCAAGCGCGGGTTGGACGCCGGAGCGATACCTGCGAACACCGTGCGATATTGATCGGTGTAATAGCCGCCTTTTGGATTGACTCGGCGTGAGGTCCCTGTTTTACCTGCAATGCGGTAGCCATCAATGGCAGCGGCCGTTGCCGTACCACCTGGCTGAGTCACAGTTTCCATCATCTTGACCACGGCCATGGCATCTTTTTCATCGAGGACACGTTTGCCAGCAGGTTTTTGGTCTTGTTTAACCAAAGTCAGTGGATGCATCACCCCGCCTGAGCCAAGCGCTGCATAAGCTTGAGCAATTTGCGCCAGCGTTACTTGCAGGCCATAACCATAGCTCACCGTCGCTCTGCGCGAGGTCTCGTTCTCTTTAGGCGTTGGAATGATACCTGGCTGCTCACCTGGGAACTGCAGCGCTGTTTTTTGACCAAAGCCGAAGTTCTTTTGCATATTGGTAATGGCATCAGGGGGTAACGATAAAGCAATCTTAGTCGAAGCCACGTTACTTGATTTTTGGATCAAGGTCGCCATGGTAATTGAGCCTAGGTTATTGTGGTCACGTATAGTATATCCCTTGACACGGATAGAACCTGGGCTGGTGTTAATTAATGAATTCTCGGTATATTTACCAGATTTTAAAGCGGTAGCCACTGTAAAAGGCTTCATTACTGACCCTGGCTCGAACACATCGAGCACTGCCCGGTTACGCTGGTTATTACCGGTCATTTCATTTAAGTTGTTGTTGTTAAACGAAGGCCAAGTCGATAAGGCAAGCACCTCACCGGTGTGTACATCCACCACCATACCAGTTGACCAGCGTGCTTCTTGTACACGGCCCACACGCTCAAGCTCTTTGTATAATAAGTACTGCAAGCGAGAGTCGATAGACAGTGCAACGTCTTGACCGGGAACCACAGGCTTAATTTGCTCCAGCTCTTCAATGCTGTTTTGATAGCGGTCTTTTAAGACACGCACCTTACCATCTTGCCCGGCTAACTGCTTTTCAAACTGACGCTCAATACCGGCACGGCCTTCATAACCACTATTGGGATCATTGGCATTGTGGCCCATAAAGCCCAGCAGCTGTGCATTGGGCTGTGGCTGCGGATAATAACGGCGAAACTCTTGGTTTTCATACACCCCTGGGAAGTTTAACGCCATCACCGCATCGGCAATCTCTGGGGTGACCTTATTTAATAAAGGTAGATAATGTGAGCCTGCCCCCTTGGGCATTGCTGCTTTTACTGCCTCTTCATTAGTGGCATCAACGCTCTTATCAATGGCTACAGATTGCTGCAGACGCTCAAGCGACATGCCTGACACGCTGGCCAATTGTGCCAAATCCATCTCTTTTAGCTTTTTTAGCAAACGCGCTTGGGCTTCGGGGTCATCGGCATTTTTTTGGATGCGTTTTTGCAGCTCGTAATAGGCTTGGGCATAGTCGTATGGGCTAAATGACACGCTGGCCAAAGGCGCACTGACCGCCAATGGCTGTAAGTTGCGGTCAGTAATCATACCGCGATACGAATGCTGAGTGCGCTCACTGGTAATGATTTCATTGCCTTTATCAATGAACTTTTGGGCGTTGAATATTTGCAAATACATCGCCCGGCCGATGAGTACTACCAAAAAAATTGCCGCAAATCCCCACATAATCTTAAAACGGATCAGATCACTTTCTATGCTGCCTCGGCTTGAGGCGCCCACGGTGGTCGATTTAAATATTTTGCCGCTGCGGTGCTTAACACTGGTGTAGACCTCACTGTCGCTTTGGTCTTTTTTCCAAAACTTAAGCTTAGACAGCCCTGAGGTAGGCTCAGCCTTATTATTGGCTTTGCTGGTTTTATTAGCAGCTGTTTTATTTGGGGTGACCAAAGGCTCGGTTACCTTACCGTGTAATGGCTTATCGGTACTTTTTTTGGTAGTGCCTTTTTTGGTAGTCGGACGATTAGAAGGCTTCTTACTCATCTTTGCCCCCTAGTGATGGTGCGGTGGTGGTGTCGGTCTCTTCAGACGCGGTTTTGGGTTGTTCAATGTTCAATCTATCCCCAGGCTTAGCGGCCATCGGCTGCAAAATAAGCTTGTCTTTATTAGAAGGCGAATACATGCTCAGCTGAGTCACAGCACGGCTGGCTATTTGCGGCGTGGCACTAAAGGTTTGCTGTTCAATGACCAAACGCTGATTTTCAATTTGCAAATTGCGGTGCTCAACCTTCATTTTTTGCAGCGCCATATAATCTTCATGATACTGCTGCACCTGTTCAGACGTCAGCACCGCTGTCCAGATAATGCCGATCGCCAGCAAAATCATGACCGTGCCATAGACGCTCACCCCGCGGTAGCGCTTGGTCAAAAACTCGCTGATTTCCAACGAGTCTTTATCAATTTGGGTCGAGCTTTGGGTATTATTATTTGCCATATAGTGACTGATATTATGACCGCAGCGGTCTTTAAGGATAAAAAAAATGACTCAGTAAAACAGCCGCTTTATGGAGTTTTGGGGCGTTAATTGACTTAATCATACCCCGGTTAGCGCATCCATTTAACTGAATTTATATTGCCTAGGTTCGCCCTAGCTGTGTTGCGGGCTAGGGTCGGTATTATATGGGGTATCGGTGCGTGTTGCTACTCTTAACCAAGCACTTCTTGAGCGATTATTCACGGTGACCTCCGCTTTGCTTGGTGCGATACGTTTGGGCTTACTAAAATAACGTGGACGCTGCGGCGGCATCGGTAAGTTTTCATCTTCAGGATACTGACCTCGGCTGTGGCGCTGCAAAAACTGCTTAATGCGGCGGTCTTCTAAAGAGTGAAAGCTGATCACCGCAAGCTGACCTTGAGGGGCAAGCAGCGTTAGGCTTTGTGCCAAAAAGCTATCTATATCGCCCAGCTCATTGTTAATAAAGATACGCATCGCTTGGAAGCTTTGGGTCGCCGGATGTTTGCCTTTTTGCCACTTGGGGTGCGCCTGCTTAATCACCTCCGCAAGCTCTAAAGTCGAGGTGTACTGCGTCATGCCCTTGATGGCACGAGCAATACGTCGGCTGTGACGCTCCTCACCGAAATCGTACAACACATCGGCCAACGTCTCTTCATCCACTGTTTGTAGCCATTCGCCTACCGGCTGTCCTCGGCTGGTGTCCATACGCATATCAATGGCACCATCACGCATAAAGCTAAAGCCGCGGCTGCCATCATCAAGCTGTGGTGAGGAGACGCCCAAATCAGCCATAATACCGTCAACTTGGCTCACCCCGCGGCTATTTAAGCACTGCGTCATATCAGCAAAGCTGTCGTGTACCACTATCACCCGCTTATCTTCTGCGGCCAAATCATTGGCCACATCAATGGCCTCTGGATCTTTATCGAACACAAACAGCTTGGCATCATCACTTAAATAGTTAAGCAAAAGCTTGCTGTGCCCGCCACGGCCAAAGGTCGCATCGACATAAATCCCGTCATGCTTGGGGGTGTTATCATTGAGCGACTTTTCGCCCAAGACTGCCGCTACCGTTTCAAACAGTAACACCGTTTCGTGGCTAAACTCTGATTTTGAGGTGGAGCGTGGTGCGGAGGTAGGGACATCGGTCACAGTAGCTAGTATTCCTAAAAAACGTAAACCAACCTGATAGCCATCAACATCGCAGACTTAGCTTATCAGTGTGGTTAAAACAGGCAAGTAATAAATAAGGTATTTTAACCATCCATTATCGCAAGCTATGTCACCATGTCAAGAAAAGTAAGATAAGTTAACCAAACAAAATATGTTACCTCTTTTTTCAGGCACCAAACCCACTTTTAGCGCCACCTCATTGCTGAGCACTGGCCGCTTATTTTGAGCTTTAAAAAAGCCTATTCATACCCCATAGCCTGCCCTCTACAGTATAATAAAAAGTCAAAAACTGGCCAAAAAGCTTAGCTAGTGCGGGCATAGATCCAAGATTATAAGCGCCAAATCAAACCTGCTATAATAAGCGTTAAAGTTCATTTACTGCTGCAAATTTTTTGATAAATCGTAACCAAATTTTAAAACCACTCAACATAAACCTAAGAGAGCATCATGACACAAACCACTGCCCAGCGCCCTGTCCGCACCCGTATCGCCCCCTCACCCACCGGCTTTCCTCATGTAGGCACTGCCTATATCGCCCTATTTAACCTAGCCTTTGCCAAAGCACATGGCGGTGAATTCATCCTACGTATTGAGGATACCGATCAAAGCCGCTCAACTGAGCAATCAGAGCAAATGATTTTAGACGCCTTACGCTGGGTCGGTCTAGACTGGGCGGAGGGTCCTGACAATGGTGGTCCGCATGCCCCATACCGTCAAAGCGAGCGCAGTGAAATTTATAAACAATATGCTCAAGAGTTGTTGGACAAAGGTCATGCTTTTCGCTGCTTCTGCACCCCTGAGGAGTTAGATGCCATGCGTGCCGAACAAATCGCGCGTGGTGAAAACCCTCATTATGACGGCCGCTATGCCAACTTACCTCGAGAAGAGTCTGACAAAATGGCTGCCGAGGGTAAGCCATTCGTTATTCGGATGAAAGTGCCCACCGAAGGCGTGTGTAAAGTACAAGACATGCTACGCGGCGAAGTGGAGATTCCTTGGGAACAAGTGGACATGCAAGTGCTGTTAAAAACAGACGGCCTACCCACATATCACCTAGCCAACGTGGTGGATGATCACTTAATGGAGATCACTCACGTTATCCGCGGTGAAGAGTGGCTAAACTCAGCGCCTAAGCATCAGCTATTATATGATTACTTCGGTTGGGAGATGCCTGTGCTGTGCCACATGCCACTGCTGCGTAACCCAGATAAATCAAAGCTGTCTAAGCGTAAAAACCCAACGTCTATTACCTATTATCGTGATGCCGGCGTGTTACCAGAAGCGCTACTAAACTACTTAGGTCGTATGGGTTACTCAATGCCTGATGACAAAGAAATCTTCACCCTTGATGAGATGATTGAAAGCTTTGACATCACGCGTGTATCGTTAGGTGGCCCTATCTTTGATCTTGAAAAGCTACATTGGTTAAATGGTGAATGGCTACGTGCGCTAACCCCAGAGCAGTTAAAAAATAAGATTTTGGACTGGGCAAATGATTCAGACAAATTAACCGCCATTGCAGCGGCGATTCAGCCTCGTATCCATCTGTTGTCTGATGCCGTGAACTGGAGTGGCTTTTATTTCCAAAATCTGCCAAGCATTACCGCTGAGAGCTTCGAGCACAAAACGCTCACACCTGAGCAAATCATGGAAATCCTGCAGATTGCCACTTGGAAACTTGAAGCATTACCTGAGTGGAGCGAAGACAATATCTTTAAAACACTTAAAGGCTTAAGCGCTGCGCTCGATATCAAACTGCGTGACATGATGGCGCCGTTCTTTATTGCCATTGCTGGCAGCACCTCATCGACGCCTGTGATGAACTCTATGTATGTTATTGGCGCTGATATGACCTTAACTCGCCTGCGTCATGCCGTTGAAGTCTTGGGCGGTATTGGCAAGAAAAAGCTGAAAAAGCTTGAGAAAACCGCAGCGGATATGCCAGACTTTTTGGCAGCTGAATAACCGTTAACTTAGACAAAAGCAAGTTTAAACGGCCCCCAAAAAAGGACTGAGATCTGTATTGTACAAGTCTCAGTCCTTTTATTTTGAGCCAAATGCGCTCATTACTTTGATTAAGGTCAGCTGCGTCTAGCCCCTCTTTTTACTCTCCAAATCCCGCCATAATAGCCACAGCCTCATATCAAGCTCTACTTGGTGATACTGCGGCTGCATATGACAACACATCTGATAAAAAGCCTTATTGTGGTCGCTCTCTTTGAAATGTGCCAACTCATGCACCACAATCATCTGCAAAAACTCAAACGGCGCCTCTCTAAAAATGCTCGCCACAGTAATGCTATTGTGCGATTTAAGCTTGCTGCCCTGCACCCGAGACTGATGGGTGTGAATACCGAGCGCATTTTTTAGCACACTCAGCTTACTGTTATAGCTCACCTGAGATAAGGTGCCAACATTGCGCATATAACGGTTTTTTAGCTCAGTGACGTATTGATACAGTGCCTTATCACTTTGGATCTGGTGCCGATTGGGATATTTTTGCTGCAAATAATCACCAAGCTTGTCTTGGGCGATTAAGGCGCGCGCTTGGCTTTGAACTTGCTCGGGATAATGGGCAATATATTTTAATGCAGTCACCTAAGGCTCTCTTTTTACAGGTTATAACTGGGTGGGTGGATGATTTGAAAAAAGAAAATCATTTAATAAGAATTTCTTAATTTAACAGCGCATATCATTATGTTACATTAACAATATACAGTAACAAAAACGCCAAACTACGATACCTTGAATTCTATACTATAAGACATCAAATAGAAGATATATCAATCATTAGGAGAATAACAATGACTACCTCTGTAAAAAATGATGTGACCATTACCCAACCTCGTCAAGTTGAGCAGCTATATGCTGGTGTAGACACACAAGATGGTGCAGGCGTTAAATTAACCCGCGTACTGACTCATCAATTACAGCATCGCCTTGACCCTTACTTGATGCTCGATAACTTCAAAAGCGATAACCCAGATGACTATATCGCAGGTTTTCCAAGCCATCCTCATCGCGGCTTTGAAACCGTAACTTATATGATTGAAGGCCGTATGCGTCACAAAGACAGTGCCGGTAATGAAGGCTTGCTTGAAAATGGTGGTGTGCAGTGGATGACCGCTGCCAGTGGCGTGATTCACTCTGAGCTACCTGAGCAAGAAGATGGCGCGATGGAAGGCTTTCAGCTATGGCTAAACCTGCCAGCTAAAGACAAAATGAATGCCCCTTGGTACAAAGACTTCCAAGATGCTGATTTGCCAAAATTCGTGACCGAAAATGGCACAAAAGTAACCGTCATTGCCGGTGAATCCAATGGTGTAGAAGGTGCGGTTACTCGTGAGGTGACTGAGCCTACGTATCTAGATATTCATTTGCCGGCCGGTGCCAGCTTTAGTCACAATATTCCAGCCAGCCACAATAGCTTTGTGTTTGTCTACCGTGGTAGCGCCAGCATTGAGGACAAGCGTATACCAGTTAAAAACATGGCCATCTTGAAAAATGACCCGAATGCTGATGGGGTGACTATTCAGGCCGGTAATGAAGATACCAAAGTCATCTTGGTAACTGGTCGTCCTTTAAATGAACCGATTGTGCAGTATGGCCCATTTGTAATGAACAGCCAGCAACAGATCATCCAAGCGGTGAACGACTTCCAGCAAGGCCGCTTCGGTGAAGGTGCTTAATTTGTCTCTTATCAATTGTGTATAACGGTTGATAACCAAAGGCTGCGGCTAGTCCGTGGCCTTTTTTTTGCAAAAAATACAAATTAATTGAAAATAGGTGTTGACAAGGTTTGAGATATTGCCTAAAATACGCCCACTCTTAGAGAGGGGCTATAGCTCAGTTGGTAGAGCACTTGCATGGCATGCAAGGGGTCAACGGTTCGACTCCGTTTAGCTCCACCATATTTTCTAAGACAGTTGATAATCAAAATATTTAATATATAATGAGTATCAACGGCACCAACGTAAGCACCTAGGCAACGCTATTTATAGCACCTTACGTTGTAAAACTATTTCATGTTTACATGATTTTGTGTCCCGTTCGTCTAGAGGCCTAGGACCCCGCCCTTTCACGGCGGTAACAGGGGTTCGAATCCCCTACGGGATACCACCTATTCGAGCTTATCCTTAATCTATTTAAGAGATAAGCACTAAACCTCCAATCAGAACGATTGGAGGTTTTTTTACGTCGGTGTATTAGTCCAGCACCTTATTACCGGTAAACGCCCCATCCCCATCAATAGCCCAAAAAAAGCGATGCCACCCTATAAAATGACATCGCCTTCTTGCAATAGGCAATACGCATAAGCGTCAGTGCTAATCCAAACGCAGACCGATAATGGCTGGGATACCTTGACGTACCACCTCAATGGTCACCACCCCCGCCTCAGGTAATTGACGTAGCGCCCGCTGGAAGTCATCGATACTCTTAATCGACTTCTGATGCAGGTTAGTGATAACGTCACCGGCTCTTATACCAGCTCTGGCTGCTATCCCTGTAGGATCCACCTCGGTTACCAATACCCCTTCTCCGTCCAGCTGTGCCAAGCTTTCACGAGGCAGCGCCTGAATGCGCAAGCCTAGACGAATTTGGCTGTTATTAGACTTAGTGACCACCGCATCTGGTGCCACATCATCGGGCGCTGCTGATAACTTACCAATGACTGCAATCTTTTTGCCTTGACGCAATACATCGGCCTTAAAGCTCTCACCTGGCTTACTGCGGTTAATGATGTTTAAAAGGTCAGAGGATTCTAAAATCATTTTGCCGTTGTAATGGGTGATGATATCGCCCGCCTTTAGGCCAGCTGCTTCTGCTGGCGATTTAGGGGTAACCTTAATCAGTAGCGCCCCTTGCGGCTTACTTAGGCCATAAGCTTCGGCCAAGTTGCGGTCGATGTCTTGAGGGAATATACCCAGATAAGCGCGTGATACTGTACCGGTTTGTTTTAGCTGCTGATAAATATCCATCGCCTCATTAATGGGGATAGAAAAAGACAGTCCCATATAGCCGCCAGTACCACTGAATATTCGTGAGTTAATGCCAATAACTTGGCCGTTACGATTAAATAGTGGACCGCCTGAGTTGCCTGGGTTTAGCGCCACATCCGACTGGATAAAGGGCACGCTAATATCCCGTGAGAAGTTACGCGACTTGGCACTGACGATACCGGCCGACGCTGAATAATCAAAACCAAAAGGCGAGCCAATAGCCAATACTGGCTCACCCACTTTTACCGCATTGGAGTCACCGGTAGGCAGCGCAGGATAAGACTTACCTGGCTGGGCTTTTACCTTTAATACCGCCACATCAGAGCGCTCATCACTGCCGACCAAAGTGGCATCAAGCTCGGTGCGGTCATTTAAGGTGACCGTAATTTTATCTGCCCCCGCAATCACATGGTGATTGGTCAACAGATAACCATCTGAGGTCACAAAAAAGCCCGTACCATAGTTGTATTCAATGGCCGGGGCTGTTTGGGCACCTGGAATGCGAATGCGGTCGCCGAAGAACTGTCGCAGCAGCTCAACCGTTTGAGCCTTGGCAAGCTCCTCTTCACTCACCTTAGTCACTACGTTGACTCTAGCAACGCCTGGGCTCACCTGCTCCACCAAATCTGAGAAATCTGAAGCCACAACCGCGGCCTGTGCTGCCGTAGGTATAGTCGCAGAGGTGGCCAATAAAGCTGTGCCTGCGATTAGCCCCAAACTACCTATGCCAAAGCCACTCAGTGCCAGCACAGAGCCTGCACCGAACGCTTTAAGCTTTTGTTGGCTTTTTTGTAAGCTTTGAGACAAGTAAGTTGTTTTTAATGCGCTAACTATCGTTTTTGGTCTGTTGGGCGTATTTTTCATTGTTGATTCTCCAAGTGAGTCTGTGCTCAAAGATCCGCTGACAAGCAAAATATACTGGCCCGCTTAGGTCTTAATGAGTAAAGGTGTGTGCTTAGGCATAACCGCAGGGTCATCAAAGACGAGGTGATACTCTATTAGACAACCATTGAGCTTAATTAAGTTTATAACCCTAGCAATACACCGACCGAGCATTACTTTTTTTATATGAGTGACGTTTATACTATATCGTAACTGCTTTATATGCTACACGACTTATATCATAGATTTTCAACACGCCAATTACACATGCTTTTTATTTTGTTACCTAAAATCCAGACGCGGCTGATGCCAATTTAACTTCACAAAATTATCCTGAGCGTTAGCCCTTTTATTTTAGGCAATAGCGCCTATTTTTTTTGAAAAAAAGGGGTTGTTTTTACTCAAAATCAACGCCAGTTTTAACCAGTTTTAGTCGCCGTTTTGTGGCAACTGCCCCATTGTATCGGATGTGTTACTTTATTTCGTGATATGATAACCTGATTAAAACTCAGTATTTGTTACGCTGGTTATCTTTATATTGTAGTTAGCAAAGCCTAGTCGTTACTCACTAGGCTTTTTTTTCGGTGTCGCTTTTATATACCATTGACAAGTAGCAGGGAACCCAGATATTTTTTAGTTTCGCCCGCTTTTGGTCTAAATGACACTGCAAACACAAGGAATTTTTCATGGATACCGCCTTATTATTATCTGGCGTGGTTGGGCTTGGCATTGCAGCGCAGTGGCTGGCTTGGTATTTAAAACAGCCGTCTATTTTATTTTTATTGCTCATTGGCATCTTTGTCGGTCCAGTTATGGGTTATTTCGACCCTGATGCGGTCATTGGCGATTTATTATTCCCTTTTATCTCTTTGGGCGTGGCCATTATTTTATTTGAAGGCTCATTGACCTTAGAGTTTGAAGAGATTAAGCAGCACGGTAAAGTGGTACAAATGCTGGTGTCCTTAGGGGTAGTGATTACTATCGCTGTGGTGGCATTATCCACCTACTTGTTGTTTGATGTCGATCCGCTTATCGCTTTATTGTTCGGCTCCTTAGTCTGTGTGACCGGGCCGACGGTAATCATGCCTTTGCTGCGCAGTGTGCGGCCCAACAAAACCATCTCCAATATCCTAAAATGGGAAGGCATCATCATTGATCCGGTAGGCGCAATCGCCGTGGTCTTGGTGTATGAATATATCATCTCAGGCGGAGAGGCCAACAGTATCTTCTTATTCGCTGAGATTGTGGTTATTGCCACCGCCATCGGTATGTTTGGGGCATTCGTATTGGCCAACTTGATCAAGCGCCATATGATTCCTGAGTTCTTACACAACGTCTTTACCTTAGCTTTTGTGCTGCTACTGTTCTCTTTATCCAACCATTTAGAACATGAATCAGGTCTACTGGCCGTGACGGTCATGGGTGTGGCTCTAGCTAACTGGAAAGGCTTTCCGCGTGAGCAAATCTTGGAGTTTAATGAGTCATTAACCGTCTTACTCATCTCAGTGTTGTTCATCGTACTCGCTGCCCGTGTAGAGCTAAACAGCTTATTGAGTGTGGGCTTCCAAGGCTTGGTGCTGCTGGCCATTGTGATGTTCGTGGCACGCCCTTTATCGGTGTGGGCATCGTCTATGGGCTCGAACTTAAAGACCTCTGAGAAGATGATGATCAGCTGGATTGGGCCACGTGGTATTGTGGCTGCTGCCATCTCCTCTTTGTTCGCCATTCGCTTGCAAGAGTATGATATTCAAGGTGTTGAGCTGTTAGTACCCCTAGTGTTTATGGTGATTATCGGTACTGTATTAATCCAAGGCTTGGGTGCTAAAATGGTGGGTAACCTATTGGGCGTGCGTGAGCCTGCCAGCAATGGTGTACTGATTGTCGGCTCAAACCCTGTGGCCTTAAAAGTGGCTGAATCTCTACAAGACCAAGGCTTCGATGTATTGGTGGCGCACAATAACTACACCAATATTGCTAAAGCACGTATGTCTGGCCTACGCACCTACTTTGGTAACCCCATCTCAGACCATGCCGATCGGCATTTGGATTTGATTGGTATTGGCCATTTATTTGCGATGAGCACCGATAAGGAGATGAATACCTTATCTGAGCTGCATTACCGTCATGAATTTGGCGAACAAAAAATTTACCGTCTAAAATTCACCGAAGATAAGGCCAAAACCGAACGCGAAACCCGCCGTGCCAACTTCACCTCACGCTGGCTGTTCGGTAAAGATGCCACCTATACCAAGATGGCCAGTATGCTGTCTAAAAAGGCACGCATCAAAATCACCAACATTACCGACAGCTATAGCTACAGCCAGTATCGCGCTGATAATAAGCAATTTGTCCCCTTATATACCATTGATAAAGAAGGTCATTTGCATGTGATTACCGACAGCTTTGAAAATGACATTCCTCGTGATCACAAGCTGGTAGCGCTCGTCATTGAAGATGAAGTACAGCCTAAAACAGTCGATGTCACAGAAAAGCAAAATCAGGCCCGTGCTTTGGCCGACTTGCAGTTTGAGTCTACCTCCAAAGCGCCTGAAAAACGCAAAGAAAAGACCCTCAATGAAGATGTGCGTGACCCCAACTATGGCGCCCAAGCGGCCACGACTCCTGCCAAAGCTGAACCTAAACTGGCCGCCTCTGATGCCCAAACGGCAGCCGTTGATAGCCAAGTGGTTCAAGACACAGCTCATGCAGACACGGCATCGAAGTCGGCAGCCTCTACGCTACCGGCCACTCAGCTTGAGGCAGATCTGGCCAATAAGCTTGAGCAAAGCCTACAAAAGCACTCTGACAGTGCCGCAGCTGCCCCCAAAGTGAGCAAAGCGGCCTCCGTAAAATCACTACAGTCACAGGACAATGGCAATTCACAAGCACCCAGACAACCTGATGGGTCACTAGATCCGCAGCGTCTGCCTGATACCCATGCCAAAAATAGCTCAGATAAATTGTCTTAAAACCAGGTTACACACCGCAAAAAAAGAGCAGCCCGAATACGAGCTGCTCTTTTTTATGACTCAAAACTTAGCAAAATAAAGCTTGGCAAGAGGTGAAGTCGGTCATTGAAGCAAAGGCAAAGTCTCACCTTTAGGCTGCCCCGCTATAGCTGCTGGCTGACTGCCTGCCAAATTCTATCCGCCACTTGCTCTACCTCACCTTGAGCATCGATACGCTGAATGCGCTGCGGCTGTGCTTGCTGCTGAGCCTCAAAACCCTGATAAACACGATCAAAGAAATCAAGTTGCTGCTGTTCAAAGCGGTCAGCTACACTACGTTTGCCGGCGCGCTGCATGCCCTCGGCGACTGGCAGATCTAACCACAAGGTAATGTCAGGTAAACGCGGTACAAACCCTGCAATAAGAGCCTCGATTTTATGTAGCATATCGGCATTTCCAAAGCCTCGTCCATAGCCTTGATAGGCCACAGTAGAGTCAATAAAGCGATCACAGATCACCCATTTGCCTGCACTTAATGCCGGCATAATAACTTGCGCTAGATGGTCACTGCGCGCAGCAAACATCAATAACAGCTCAGTGTCATCATTAATCTGAGTACGTGTGTCTAACAACAACTCACGCAGCTTCTCAGCAAAGGGGCTTCCGCCTGGCTCACGGGTGCGGACATACTCGATACCTTGAGCTTGCAAGCGCTCACACAAGCCATTAATCGCTGTGGTTTTTCCTACCCCTTCGGTGCCTTCAAAGCTTACAAACTTACCTAGACTCAATGTCGATTACCTCGTTGTTGCCAGTATCACCCTTGTTAATATCAGGGTGTTTTTCCCCACATCTAATAGGCGTACTTGTTGTTCGCCTACATCTATTTATTGACCGCTTTTTTGTTGGCGCATCACCGCCAAATACTCTTTTACCGCTTGGTTATGCTCCGCATAAGTCTTGGTAAACTTATGACCGCCGGTACCCGTCGCCACAAAGTACAACACATCACTGTCAGCTGGATGTAGCGCAGCGTCAATAGATGCCGGTGAGGGTAGCGCAATGGGCGTGGGTGGTAAGCCGTCGATTTGATAGGTGTTATAAGCGGTCTTTTCATTGATATCAGCACGGCGGATGTTGCCCTCATAACGCTCACCCATACCATAAATAATGGTAGGATCCGTCTGTAGGCGCATCGGCTTATTCAAACGGTTTACAAACACCGCAGACACCAATTCACGCTCACTATCGACACTGGTCTCTTTTTCGATGATTGAGGCCATAATTAAGGCTTCATAAGGCGACTTATACGGCAGACCTTTAGAGCGGCTCGCCCACGCCTCATCCAGCGCTTTTTGTTGGCGCTGGTACAAATCGGTCAAGATCTGCTTGTCGGTCACCCCTTTGGCATAGTGATAGGTGTCTGGGGTAAACCAGCCCTCTAGATTATCAGCAAACTCTCCCTCTGGGGTGACAGCATCGATACCCAGCAGCTGCTTCAAATTGGGTTTGGGCTTGCCGTCTTTTTGTAGTACCTCTAAGGTGACACCCGGCGTGTTTGCAATCACTTTATATAAATCAGCGGCGGTCTTGCCCTCGATAATCTGAATGGCCACCATGTCCACTTTCTCGCCTTGTTTAAAAGCATCAATAAGCTGCTTTAAGCTGGCATTGGCAGGCACTTCATAGGTGCCTGCCTTTAGTGGCGTATCAACGGCCGACTTGATATAAAGCTTGGCCAAGCTGGCTGAGAACATGGGCACATCGCGCTGAAACTGTGGTAAGAAGCCATAGTAACTTTGACCCTCTTCCACCACTAAGTCGCCGGCGGGTCGATCAGAGTGACCAAACAGGGTCTGATAAGCCATAGCCACCACAAAAGCAGCCATTAATCCCAGTACCAGCAGCAGCTGATAGCTGCGATTGGATGTGGGTTTTTGCGGCGGCTTTTTATGACGAGAAGGGTCATCACAGACTAAGGAGACGTCAGTGTGAGGTGCTTCATTTTGGTCAACATCTGATGGATTGTGCGGGGTATTGCTGGGATTTTTTGAATTAGAATCGCTCATAGCCACTCACGAGGTAAAAGTTTGCTAGAATTTAGCACTGTATGCTCGGATATTCAATGGGGATTAGTCATCTAAGCGCAAGTTTAACCTTTATCTGAAAAAAGCATTCAAGGTTGCTTGAGATTTGATTACTTATTATTTGCTATAATGTTGAGCTATTTGATTTTCAAAGTGGGCGCAGCTAATGGCAAAACCGTTTATAAAATGGGTAGGTGGTAAAAGCCAACTTATACCTGAGATTACAAGCAGACTCCCTGAGTATATAGAAGCGGGTCAACCTTACCAATACGTTGAGCCTTTTGTTGGTAGTGCAGCTGTCGCCCTGCATTTACTAGATAGTCAAAACCCGCCTACCAAAGTAATATTGAGTGATATTAATACTGATCTGGTTAACTTATACAAGGTGGTTCAGTCACATCCTCAGAAACTATTAAACTACCTTCAAACACTTCAAGATGAATATGTTCAATTAGAAGATAAAGAAGCTAAAAAGCCTTATTACTACGCAAAACGTGAAGAGTTTAATCTTAGAGAAACAGATGCTATAAAACATGCAGGCTTATTCATGTTCTTGAATAGAGCAGGCTTTAACGGGCTATATCGCGTGAACAGTAAAAATAAGTTTAATGTGCCTATTGGCAGCTATAAACAACCAAAATTTGTTTTTGAAGAAGTTATTCATAGATGTTCTGAGTTACTCCAGAATGTCGAAATCCTTAATATGAGCTTTGAAGACACGATACAGACAGCACAAGACTCTAATAAGGAACAACTGCCAACCTTTGTTTATCTTGACCCACCTTATAAACCATTAAGTGAGTCATCTAGCTTTACTTCCTATGCCAAGGACAGCTTTAACGATGAAGACCAAGTAAAACTAAAGCAGGCTTGTGACTTGTTAGATAATCAAGGGTATCAGTGGCTTCTTAGCAACTCAGATACTACTAACCTAGATCCTGAAAATAGGTTCTTTGATGAACTATACTCAGAATATACTATTGATCGCGTTTCGGCAGGAAGAAGTATAAATTCAAAAGGTAGCAAACGCGGTAAGATTAATGAGCTACTGATTAGGAATTATTAGAGAATAGCAATACTTGGAATAGATTTTTCTTGTATTGCTATCATGAACTCTTTTTTGAAATAAAAGGCAAAACCCTTATTAGATACATTACGACCTAAGTATTGGGAATATATTGGATGATAAGGTTTGCTATCTTTGGTCCTGATCTGAATATATTGACCACTAACTGTATGTAACATGCCATCTTCAGTATCATTCATCAAATTATGAACCTTCTCTTTTATAAGCTCAAAATCATTGTCTAAAATATTTTTTAGACTTCCATTATCCCTAAGATCTAAATAATAAGCTGGTAGAAAATACCATTCCTCTTCTTTGTTTCCCTTAACAGCTGGTACATATAAAATACTTTCTATTTTCTGATATAGGTGAGTTTCATGAAACTTTTTATCACTATAAAATAACTCATCAAACTGTCTACCTACTTGGGTAATAGCCATAGTTTCCATAGGTTTACCATCAGGGTAAGACTTATTAGTTTTTAGCTCACCATTATCAAAGTCTCTAATTTGGTTTGATAAAGTTAAACCTAATAACCTTTCTAAAAACTGTCCAGCAAAACCTTTGTTTTTTTTAATACTTGCAAGATCAATAGGTTCAGCTAACATTTCATGATTTTTTAAGTCTCCAAACTTGATATTGTAAAACTTTGGTAATACTTTAAAAGCCTCTTCAATCTTCATTTTAGTCCTCTACGTTAAATAGTTCCGACAAACTCATACCAAACGTTTTAGCAAATACTTCTATATTAAGCAGCGAAGGATTACGCTCTCCACGCTCAATCATTCCCACATAGTTACGATGAAAGCCCGCCCTCTCAGCCAATTGTTCTTGGCTAAGTCCACGCTCTTTACGTAAAGCTCGAATACGTTGTCCGAATTTAATTAAAATTGGTTCTTTCATTTGCTTTATTCTCGAGAGTTCGTTAGACTTTAACTACACACAATAAGTGTCATTTTTAAATCAGGTAAATACTTACCTTAAGGTTCTGCTATGCTTAATATCGAAAATATCACTATTAATATTCAGCAAACACCCACTCAAAACGTACCTGATGAAACTTTAGGCTCACAGAGTCCTGTAGTAGTAAGAGAGGAGTTAGTTAATACCTTAAGAATAATCAGTGAAGATCCTAGATTTCTTGGCCAGCAGGTTCTAATTCCTGAAGACTGTGAACAATATGGCTTTGCAGAAGGTACATTCGATCTCCCAACACTGCTCCATTTTTTAGCAGATATGTTGGAATAACATATGCAAACTCCATACTTTCAAAGCAATAATAAAGAATTCACTCTTTATCAAGGTGACTGTTTGTCAGCTCTTGATAATGTTAACCAACCAATAAATATGATTTTCGCTGATCCTCCCTATTTCTTATCTAATGACGGTCTAACTGTTAAGAATGGTAAGGTTCAATCCGTTAATAAAGGAAAATGGGATAAGTTTACAACAGATACTGAGACTTACGACTTTACCTATGAATGGTTAGCTAAAGCTCGTGAAAAAATGGCAGATAATGCGACTATTTGGATAAGTGGTACCCACCATAATATATTTACACTAGGCACTATATTGCCGCAGCTCGGATTCAAAATACTTAATGTGATTACTTGGGAAAAAACGAATCCGCCACCTAATTTCTCATGCCGCTTTTTCACACACTCTACTGAATTTATTATCTGGGCAAGAAAACATCCTAAAGTTCCGCATTATTTTGACTACGATCTTATGAAAAAGCTTAATAACGATAAGCAAATGAAAGATGTCTGGCGCCTGCCAGCTATCGGCAAATGGGAGAAAGGTTGCGGAAAACATCCGACACAAAAACCTCTCCCTCTATTGGCTCAAATTATTCTAGCTTCTACCCAAAAAGAGGAGTTCGTTCTCGATCCGTTCACAGGTTCATCAACAACTGGTATTGCAGCTAATGTGCTTGGAAGAAATTTCATCGGAATAGATAAAGAAGATGAATTTATGAAGCTAAGTGAAGACAGATATCACGATTTACAACAAGAAGGGCGTAAGCAATTTTTTAAACAGCATTTTAATCGCTTGCTAAATAAAGCTCTATAGACAATTCTAACCACTGATTACCCACAATAAGCTCACGCACTGGCATCACCCCGCGAACCGCATTACAAAAGAACAAGGCTTCTAGACTGAGTAAATCGGCATCTTGCAAAGCGCGAAGAACCACGGGTTGTCCTAAAGCTGCCAATCTATCGATAATCACTTGGCGCATGGTACCGCGCACTCCCGATGCCTCAATGGGCGGCGTAAACCATTGATGCTTGATATGATCATCATCGCTGGTGAGTTGATAAAACACATTGCTCATCACCCCTTCGACCCAGTTGCCAGCCATATCGGCCACCAAGGCCTCTGTCAGCTTGGGGCGTTGCTGCTTCATGCGCTGCAACTCGCCCGCTATCATCACCCCGTCTAAACGATTTAGGCTTTTAAGTCCGGCAAGTGGCGCAGGAAAACTGGCAAGACGTGACTGCAAGCAGGTGGCAATGGTCGCAGGCTGCTGCAAAATCACCTGCCCAAGCGAGCCAGATAAATGAGCAGAGGGCGCCTTAATGCCTAGGGGTAAGTCTAAGAACCGAGCTTGCTGCTGAGCCAAGATATCGCTTGGCATAATCCCCACCCAAATAAGCGCCTCATTGTGTTCAGTTGACGCACTATAAGCATAGCCACGCACAGACTGCGTAGGGCGTGAGATGATAATTTTGATAAGACCATGGGTTATGTTGGCGGCGCACGCTTGTAGTGCTTGCCATAGCGCCTCGCTGGTGGGGGTAGGCAAAGATAAGTTGAGTGCGTGGCAGTGTGATCGCAAGCGCGCTTGATGGTAGGACTGCCATAGCAGTGAACCATCATACACACCCATGGTGGTAAAAAACCCATCCCCATACGCCAAGGCCCGAAGATTGGGGGCCGTATCAGAAGCAGACTTATCCCAAGCCACTAAGCCGGTATCACTCATCTGATACCACTGCATGGCATGCGACATAGACGTATCCTTAGGGTGATGAGTAATGGGGTTATTGGGCGACAAACTGCCGCTACACAGCTACTTTTTTAATACCAACATACAGCTATAAAACTCACATTTGGCCAGTTCAACTTGACGCTCACCGATCTTTTTATTTTTGGTGATTTGGCCCGATAGCATGTTAGCAACCAGTTGACTGCCTTCAGAGCCCATAAGCTCGGCGGCTACTTGGTACATTTTTTTGGCATGGTCAATGCTCATTTTCTTTTCGCTGTCTGAGTCATTGGGGTTGGCATAATACCAGCCGAATTCTAGGTATTCTTGTGAGTCTATAATGTCTAGATAAGGCTCATCGCCTTTCATAAAGCGGTATTTTATGGCGGTGTTACTGGCGTAATCTAGGCTATTTTCATCTGTTACCGTCACTTTGCCCAGTTTGCGCTGCAGTTGTTTTAGATCTGTGGGCTCAAGGCGTTTGCTGTCATCGCTCTTCCAGTTTTCGACATCGTAGCTCACCGGCTTACCCTCAGGAACCACAGCGGCCTTGGTGCGATTGTTTGCCATATCAGGCGTACTCTCGGCTGCTCCAGAATCGGCCAAAGCTTGCTCCGCGGTGGTCTCTACGCTGGTGGTGCTCTCCTCTACCTTGCTACACCCCGTAACCAATAAGCAGGCGGCCAGACCCAAGGCGCCTATACGAGTAGCAAGGCCTTGAGCGGAAGACTGTGGTAGAGAAGCGTTGGCTGGCTTGTTCGAAATAATGCTGAAAATCATTCACGCACACCTTTTCACTTATATTGTAAAACCGTTACCCACCTTGGTAACTTTTCAATGAATCCTTCACAATAAAGGCATCACTTTTAGGGCATTGGGACTGTATTGCTAACTGATAATGACGCCCATAATAGCATTTAGCCGTATTATTGCCCTAGCATCAAATGGGGGTCAATTATCGAGCCAATTTGATACAGCAGCGAATGCTTAGTGTATCCAAAACCCCCGCCATTGCATAGTGGAAAAAGCATGAAGCCCCAGTAAAACCTTACAGGGGGCTGTCACGACGATAGTGGGTTTGTTATATTAAGTTTTTTGTACTAAATTATAGTCACCCATAAGCAGCGTAGCATAATAGTTGACTTGCTTGAGCCTAACACGGCCACACACTTTTTTGATATTTTTCGATACGTTTGATATTTTTCGATACTATCGTCAAGCCACAGTGCACTATCCCACCGATTTTTTTACTTAAAGAGTGCCTTATGATCCCATCTGACATCAGCCGTAATCTTACTATTGATTCAAACTCCGACACCAAATGCTCAGTTGATGCTCAGACGCAGCATTTTATGGTGATTGGTAATCCCATTGCACACAGTAAATCGCCACAAATTCATCAGCAATTCGCTAAGCAAACCGGACTCGATATTCGTTATGCACGTCAATACTGTCCTGACGATAAGGCCAGCTTTACGGCAGTGGTAGAAGCGTTTTTTAATGGCGGCGGTGTGGGCGCTAATGTCACGGTGCCTTTTAAGCAGATCGCTTATCAGATGTGCGCCGAGCAAGGCGGCTTATCTGCACATGCTCAGGTAGCAGGCGCCGTCAACACTTTGTTACTCAAAGACGGTAAGCTGTTTGGTGATAATACCGATGGTCAAGGTCTGGTCAATCACTTACGGCAATTGGGTTGGCCGCTACAGGGCGCTAAAGTGGCGATATTGGGCGCAGGCGGTGCATCACGAGGTGTGGTATTGCCACTGATTGAAGCGGGTATAAGCGAGCTGACCATTGCCAATCGCACGCTCAGTAAGGCTGAAGATTTGATAGACCAGCTTTGTAGCGCCCATCCTTTGATTGCAACCATTGCCCCTACGAGCTGCACCATCGAGGCACTCACGGGTCAATACGATTTAATCATAAATGCCACCTCCATTGGCTTATCTGGCGACAGCCTGCCACTTAGTAAAGCACTTAGATGCGGCTATGCTTATGACATGATGTATGGCCGTGAGCTGCCTTTTTTGACCCATTTTCACTCACACTCCGCCCAAGTCTCTGAGGGCTACGGTATGCTAATCGGTCAGGCGGCTTTAAGCTTTACTCAATGGACCGGTAAGGCGGTAGATACCAATTTATTCATTTAATTCTTTATTTAATTATTCATTTAATTATCTAATTTTGGCTGCTCTGGGCTTCGTTGTATCGTCAAAAAAGGTCTATTTTTGCAGTCGGATTTTGTCTTGAAAAACTTTGGCCTCAAGTGTCATCAGCGGTCGCCTTAGCCAAGTGGACTGCATAACCACACCGCCTAATAAAGCGACCACACAACCCAATAAAGTATCCAAAAACCGCGCTTGCATTATCCCTTGATAAACCATTGCCCCTACTTCGGTATGGGCGGCGCTCTTACCATATTCCGCAATAAATATCGTCAAAGGGGTGATCATAATAACTGCCGAAGCATAATGGCGAGACACCAACGTCTCTATCCACAATAGCAGGCAAAAAATCACCAACGCTACCCCTACATTGCTCCATGAAAACGACAATAAAAACGCGGCGACAAACACCCCAATGCCGGTCCCTAAAACACGGTGCAGTTGCCTGATCCACATCGTACGTAACTGCATGCCCTGCATGATAATATAACAGCTTACAGGCACCCAATAAGGATAAGGCATATCTAGCCACAGCGCCAATTCAAGCGACAACACCACAAAAAAACAGACGATTAAGCTTTCAGTAATTAGCCCCAGCTCATAGTAGTGCTTAGAGGGCGCAGGCTCAGATGCCACCCCCACCACCGCTAAGTTATAAAACAAAGACATGACCCAAGCATATAGCGCACCGGCGGCTACCACGCTTATCCTACCTGGCATATCCTCCCATCCCCCAGGCATAAATATGGCGATGACAGATGCCATCAGCACAAACATACTACCCGGCGGAGGCAGATGCATGTAGCGACCTATGGCCACCACGATAAAACAAAGTAGCGTGAATAAAGGCCATTTTAATAACTGAACCTGATGCGCTATGAGACCCACACTAAAGCTTAGCACCATGATAATGCCCATGAGCAATAGCAAGCCTTGGCGTTGGCGCAAACTCCCTGCAACGGGCTGGTTTAGGATAATCATAGCGCCCAATGACGCCAAGATACCCATTGGCAAGTTATGGTATAAAGCACCAATAAGAATGGTAGAGACAATAATCAGTGCTGCAGAGAGGCTGACATGCCAAGGCTTGGCACTTGGCCTAACTGTGAATAGATGCTCAGCCTCGCGCTTGGCGATTTGTTTTAAACGTTTAATTGACATAAAAGATGCGGACTCTTAATTATAAAAATGTTATTGAAGGCATATATATCGAATCAAGAAACAAACTAAAACCAAAAATGACACTTTAACTACACCGAAATGTGGCGAGAATCTAAAAGCTATAGCATACTGATTGACAATTAATATTAATTAAACGGTGAGTCATTAAAGTTATCATCTACCTTAACTGTTTTTTATTGCTTATAAAACCCATCAAGGGTTGTTTGCCGCCTTATGCTTTGTGTTGGCTCTAGTTTAAGAGTATTTATAGTTAATTTTTATTTAATATTGGACGCAGCTGTGCTTATTAAATTTAACTTATGGTTATGATACAAGTATACACACATGAATAATAGTTATAAATAATAGGCTTTTATATAAATTGCGCTTATACTAACTTTCATTGTTTCATTATAAAGCCTTGCATTATCCAGTGGTGATAATGTTTTACAGCGACACTTAAAAAATAAAAGAGACTGCCTTATGTTAAGTTATAAAGCCCCCCTTCGTGACATGAAGTTCTTATTAAACGATGTTTTTGATTTTCAAAACCATTATAAAGACTTAAGCAATGGTGCCAATGCCGACCCTGAAACGGTCGATATGATTTTGCAAGGCATGGCCGACTTTGCCGAAAATATTCTTAGCCCTTTATATCAGCCAGCCGATGCTGAAGGCTGCCATTTTGAAAATGGCGTGGTAACGACGCCTAAAGGTTTTAAAGACGCTTATAACCAGTTCGTTGAAGGCGGCTGGCAAGGTATCTCGTACCCAGAAGAGTACGGCGGCATGAACCTACCCATGTCTTTAAACCTTATTAAATCAGAGATGATGGGTACCGCAAACTGGCCTTGGGCGATGTATCCTGGCCTAACTACTGGCTGTATCAACACCTTGATGCAGTATGGTACTGAAGAACAAAAAGATACTTACTTGCCAAAATTGGTAGAAGGCACGTGGTCAGGCACTATGTGCTTAACTGAGCCACAAGCGGGTACTGACTTGGGTCAAGTAAAAACCAAAGCTGTGCCACAAGAAGATGGTAGCTATACGCTTAATGGCACAAAAATCTTCATCTCAAGTGGTGAGCATGATCTAACTGACAATATTATTCATATTGTACTGGCGCGCCTTCCTGATGCGCCTGAAGGTACCCGTGGTATTTCACTATTTATCGTACCTAAATTCAATATCAATGAAGAAGGCGAAGCCGGCGAGCGCAATGGCGTAAGCTGTGGCTCTATTGAACACAAAATGGGTATCGCCTCTTCAGCCACCTGTGTTCTAAACTTCGATAATGCTAAAGGCTACTTAATTGGTGAGCCAAATCGTGGTCTAAAAGCCATGTTCACCTTTATGAACACCGCACGTATCGGTACCGGTATCCAAGGCTTAGCTCATTGTGAATTGGCCTTCCAAAACGCCTTACCATATGCCAAAGAGCGTCGTTCAATGCGTACCCTTTCTGGCACAAAAGAGCCTGAAAAAGTAGCCGATGCGATTATCAACCACGCTGATGTGCGCCGTATGTTATTGACCATGAAAGCTTTCGCTGAAGGCGGTCGCTCAATGATCTATCATGCTGCCCGTTATGCCGATAAGATGTCACAGGGTGTGGCTGAAAATAACAACGAAGAATTTGAGAAGTGGGATGACAAATTAGGTTTTTATACCCCCATTTTAAAAGGCTTCTTAACTGAGCTGGCTATTGAAGCGGCTAAAGAAGGCCAGCAAGTTTATGGTGGTCATGGCTATATCAAAGAGTGGGGTATGGAGCTTATCGCTCGTGATGCTCGTATCTCAACCTTATATGAAGGTACTACTGGCGTTCAAGCATTAGACTTATTAGGCCGTAAGGTTATCTTACAGTCAAAAGGTAAAATCATCCGTGATTACACCTCAAGCATCATGAAATGGTGTGGTGAGTATGCACTGGATAAAAACATGCGTAAATTTGTTTGGGCATTAACCAAGCTATGTGCCGAATGGAATACGCTAACTGTACGTCTAATGCTAAGCGCCCGTAAAGACCGTGAAATCATCTCAGCAGCTTCTGTGGATTACTTAATGTACTCAGGCTACATCATGATGGCTTATCACTGGGCACGTATGGCTGCTGTCGCTTATGACAAGCTTGAAAACGGTGGTGTAGAAGCCCCTGAATTCTACAAAGCCAAAATTCAAACTGCTGAATTTTACTTTGATAAGATCCTACCACGCACCTCAGGTCATGCTGAGAGCATGGTAGCGCCAAGCTCGTCTATGACTGACATGGACATCGAGCACTTTGCTTTCTTAGACTAATCTATCGGCTATTTGGCCACTAGATTAAAAAAACCGCCCTATTTATTAGGGCGGTTTTTTTACCTCTACAATTTTTTACTTCACACCAAAGCAAGCTCAGCTCATACTAAACAGCTCGCCTTTTATCAGCCGATTAACTCATTTTTAGTTAACCCGAGGACAAGTTATGGCTATTATTCACCCCGTTAACGCATCACATAAACACAAATTAAGCCTTAAAAGCCGCAGCAAAATAGGCGGTGCTAAGCTTTGTTTATTGGCGCTGCTAGGAGTAAGTCAGCTCGGTGTAGCGGCTTCTATCAAGCCTCTGCACTTCGAGAAAGGGGCGGTCAGCAGTAAAGTATCTGGGATATTAGCGGCCAAGCAGCAAGATACTTGGTATCAGTTTAAAGCACAAAAAGGTCAGTTTGCCTTAATCAATATTACCCCACTAAAAGGCACTGCAGAAACGGCAAATGTCGGCGTACTACACATGCCATCAGGTCAGCAAGACGGCAGTAAGGGCGGTATCGTCTATCAAAACTGCTTGCCCGAGACGGGTACCTATAAGCTGCGCATTGCCCGCAACTTAATGGCAACTCAAGGCGGCAAGGCCGGCTATCAAGCTGAAGTGATTATCCTGCCCACCTACGCCAGTCAAGACCTCTGTCAGTAGTGGACTACGGCTGCACGCGCACCTTACTGTAAGCTGCGCTAAGCTCAATGACTTCAACACAGTACTGAATAGTGACTCGGCCAGACTGCTGTGCTTCAAGCTCTTGCTGCAAACAGATGCGTAGCTTCTCAGCCAGCTCATCACGAATCTGCTGGCTGCGTCCGGGCATCAGTCTTAATTGCAGATAAATAAACCCCTCTTGCTGCTGATCATCCTCTATACCGACTAAGAAAGTCTCTACATCAAGCAGGCGCGCTTTAATGGCTTGCGGCTTATCAAAATGACCAGTTTCCCATAGGCAGCTGTTGAGCTGTTTTAGTAAGCGCTCAGGGCGATTAATGGTAACGTTGGGGGTGGCTTGAACAATAACATGTGGCATTAGGATACTCTATATAAGGTAAGTTGAAGTCAAAAAAGTGACATAAGTGACTTAAATCTAAAGTATTAATCAATAATATCGGCAAATTTAGCCGTCAGTGCCTGCGCCAATTGCGCCGGCGGTAACTCAATCTCCAGCCCACGTCTGCCGCCGCTGACATGCATCGTCGTCAGCTGCTGGGCAGACTCATGAATGACAGTTGGCAGTCGTTTTTTTTGTCCTAAGGGACTGACGCCGCCCAGCACATAACCGCTGCTGCGCTCGACCACTTTGGGGTCGGCCATTTGCACCTTCTTGCAGCCCATAGCCTTGGCCATTTTTTTGAAATTAAGGGTGGCAATTACTGGCAAAATGGCCACCGCCAATTTATCACTCTCAGTGGCCACCACTAAGGTCTTAAACACGTGCTCGGGTGGCAGACCCAGCTTGTCAGCGGCCTCTAGTCCATAAGACTCAGCGCTGGGATCATGCTGGTATTCATGTAGTTGATAATCGAGTTTGAGTTTTTTGGCTAAATTCACAGCTGGGGTCATATGCACTGCCCTCTACAATATCATTGAAGTGGTTTTAGAGTAACGCATTACACCAAAAACTAAAAGCCCCACTGATAAGTGGGGCATCTAACAACTTCGATCAGGCTAAATTGTCGCTGATTTTTTTGGTAGAGACTGAGTCTAAGGCTTAACCGCCACCAATACTCGAATGCTATCTGGCACCAATGACAAATTGGTCAAGGCCTGCTCACCTTGTGCTTTAAGCGATTCAAGGCGCTCAATCTCTTCATCACGCACGTTGGGGTTCACTTGCTGTAGCTGTTTTAGGCGGTTAATCTCACGCTCCCAAATTTGACTAAAGCGTGCCAAAGCCTGAGCGCTAATCGTGTCAAGTTTACCTTGAGCAATGGCTTCAGCATCATGGTAACGCGATTCAATCACTTGGCTGCGCACTTTCACCACTTGGCGAGCACGGTTTTTGTCCAGGCGCTCAATGTGTGGCAAAATCATATCTGCGGTGATGCGCTCTGACAAGTCCCCGCCTTGCTCCCCTAAGAACACTCGCAGCATTTGGGTGGGCAGGTTGGCAGTTAAGTTCAGTACTTTTGGCGCAATGGTGGTGATTCTAAAATTCACCTCAAGCAGCAGCATGCCCTCAGGTACTGTGTTGCTCTTTAACATAGCTACTGTAGTGTTACCAAAGGTACCAGAATTGGCCATGTCATAAATGGCCAACATCAGCGGATGCTCATGGGTCAAGAAGTCCATGTCTTCACGCATCAGTGCCTGGCTACGCTTAAAGGTTAGCGTCATACCATCTTCAGAAATGGGTAGATTATCCACATCAGTATGCTGGCTGTTTTCGGCCTCTGGTGGATGGATAATCCAAGATCCATCACGCTGTACACTGTGATCTAGATTGAGTGAAGAGAAGAAGCGGTCTAAGAAAGCCGGCAATAGGTTATTGGCATCAAAGTCGCTCATCGCATCAGCGATACGGCCTGCCACACGTGGACGACACGAGTTGTACTCAAGCAGACGGTCACGACCTGATTGTAACTCTGCCTCTAACGCTTGACGTACTGCACCTGCCTCAGTGATTAAATCCTCTAATGCTGTTCGGTTCTCGGGTGTATCAGCCCCTTCAAGCAGCGGCTTGAGATCCACAATAAACTGCTCTTGTACCGTCTGCGCTGTGGGCGAGATGTGGTTAAAGATGTTCAGCGCCGCATCGTACCATTTATACATACGCTCTTGGGCAGTGCCTTGCACGTAAGGGACATGTAAGGTGATCTTTTGGCTTTGACCGATACGATCTAAGCGGCCGATACGCTGCTCTAAGGTATCAGGGTTGGCCGGTAAATCCCATAAAATCAAGTGGCTGGCAAACTGGAAGTTACGCCCCTCTGAGCCAATCTCTGAGCACAGCAAAATCTGTGCGCCGGCATCATCGGCAAAGAAGGCTGCCGCCTGATCTCGCTCAAGCAGACTCATTTGCTCAGTAAAGATGGCCGTCTTGATACCGGCATGTAGGCGCAGAACCGCCTCTAAGCTCTCAACAGTGGCACCGCTTCTGGCAATCAGCAAAACTTTTTTCTGCTTGAGCTCCTCTTTTAACAGACTAATGAGCCAAGGCACACGCGGATCATCTTCTAGCCAGCCGCCATCGGGTTGATTTTCTTCACCCCAAAGCTGCTCACGTAATTTGCCACAAGTTTGATAATTGCCCTGCCAGCTGTCTGGACAAGGCAGTGGATGCGGACGACTGGTGCGACCATGGAAGCCTTGGACGCTATCACGCGTATTGCGAAACAGCACACGGCCTGTACCATGACGGTCCAATAACTGGTTTAGCGCATAGGTGCGCAGCTTGTCATCTTCATTAATGCCGGCCAGCTCTTCTGGGTTAGGCATACCTAATAAGTGGGTCAATGCGTTGATTTGACCATCAGTCAGTGGCTTGTCATCCATCAACACTTCAGCCACTGCCGCAGTATCAGAAAAAGCCGCTTGACCGGCGATAAAATCATCCAAATCATCAAAGCGGTCAGAATCTAGCAAACGCAAACGCGCAAAGTGACTCTCAATGCCTAACTGTTCTGGGGTAGCAGTCAATAATAGAACACCGGGTGTCTCATGCGCGAAGTCTGCTACTAGCTCATACTTATCATTACCGCCCTGCTCGGGGTCCCAGTGCAGATGATGCGCCTCATCGACTACCAATAAGTCAAAGCCCGCCTCCATCGCCTGCTCATATAAATCATGATGATCAAGCAGCAAATCTAAGCTTGCAATGATGCACTGCTCAGTGGTGAACACATTTTGATCTGGGTTGTGCTCTTTAATAGCCGCAGTACGCACCAAGTCAAATAGGGCAAAGTTTAGGTTAAAACGGCGACGCATCTCAACCATCCACTGATACTGTAAGCTGTCAGGTACCAAAATCAGTACGCGCTGCGCCTTACCTGTTAGCAGCTGCTGATGGATAATCAGTCCTGCTTCGATGGTCTTACCCAGACCCACCTCATCTGCCAATAACACACGGGGTGCAATGCGCTTACCCACTTCATGAGCGATATATAACTGATGCGGAATAATATCCACACGGGCACCCATCAAGCCTTTAAGCGGGTGACCGGCTAAGGCTGACTGCATACGCAAGATATCTTGACGTAGCTCATACCAATCCCCACGCTCAACACGACCTGCCAATAAGCGCTCTAATGGCTTAGCTAGGGTGATATTGGCTGCCAAACGGGTCTCCATAATACCGCGCGGATGGCCGTCCACATGATACTTAATCACGCCCATCACCTCATCAACGCCGGTGACAATATGAGCATTACCATCTTGATCGGTAATTTCATCGCCCACCTTAAAGGTCACTCGGGATAAAGGCGCAGAGTTCTTGGCATATACCCGGGTCTCTTCACTTTGGGCAAATAAGATATGCACGCAGCGGTCGTCAACATCAATAACCACGCCTAAGCCAAGCTCGGCTTCGGTGTCGGATAAATAACGTTGACCAACGGCGAATTCGGGAATTAAAGCAGCTATTGTCATAAATCTATCAGTTCTTTTATTAAATGTGGAGTTTGCTTAGGCACAAGCCACAACGATATCTAGCACGCTGTCAGTTATGTCTTATTATAAAGGATTATAAGCACTATCTACGTTAATGAGGTCAAAGTTCGTAAATTCTATACCTAATCTTTAAAAAGCCCTTTAGAGTCAGGCAGGGTTTTACGGCAACTTATAATAAATAATGTAAAAGGAATCAATTTTACGCCTAATTTGACTCTTTTTTAACCAATTTTGCGTCTGTTTGGCTGATTTAATCAAATTTTGTTCACTATCTGCCGATTTTAATGCAGTTTTGGGCGCTGTCACCTTACCATCTATTAAGATACTAAGCGATGTAGGCTGGCCATTGTCTTTAAAGACGCCCTTTTGAACTTGGCGCCACAATGTTAGGATGAGCCCTTACAGCCATAATTTTGTATCAACAACTGTTTATACCCCCACTGTACACAATAATAAAAAATTTAAATGGCCATTGTTCTAGACCAGCTCATTAATCAAGGTATCAGTTATCAGCCAATGTATCAGTTAACAGATGAATGAATGGGCCACTCAATAAGCCATTTAGTCATAAGGAGCAACAAATGAAAGCGGTTTTTTTAGACAGAGGCACTTTTTTGGAAGGATTGGCGCTGCCAAAACCTCAAGGTATTGATGAATATCAAACCTTTGATGAGACGCCCCAAGACGATCAGTTAATCATCGAGCGCTGCCAAGGGGCGCAGATTATATTTACCAATAAGGTAAAAATTAGCGCTGAGGTTATCGCCGCTTTGCCGGACCTAAAGCTCATTCAATTAACGGCCACTGGCATGAACAATGTGGATGCTGACGCCTGTAAAAAACAGGGTATTGAGCTATACAATGTCGCCGGTTATGCCGTAAAAAGTGTGCCAGAACATACCTTTATGTTAATGTTGGCGGCACTGCGCTCCGGTGTTCATTATCACAACAAAGTCATCGATGGCAGCTGGGAGGCCTCAGGCAACTTCAGCCTGATGGATGTGCCATTAATTGACTTAGAGGATACCACCTTGGGCATTATCGGTGTCGGCACCATTGGCAAACGGGTCACCGAAATTGCCAAAGCCTTTGGCATGACTGTGCTTTGGGCCGAGCATCAAGGTCAAGCGCCGCGCAATGATGAGTATACCGACTTTGACACTGTGCTCGAGACCTCTGATGTGATTAGCCTGCACTGTCCATTGACCGAAAAAACAGCGCACCTCATTAACGCTGATACTTTGGCCAAAATGAGCAAAAAACCCTTGGTGGTGAACGTGGCACGCGGCGGAATTGTAGACTCAAAAGCCATGGTTGAAGCGCTAGAGCAAGGTCAAGTACTGGGCTACGCCACTGATGTGTTTGAACAAGAGCCGACCACTCAGGAGGATCCATTATGGCAATTGGGGCAAAAAAATCATCCACGCCTGATTTTTAGTCCGCACAATGCTTGGGCCAGTAAGGCTGCGCAGCAAAAGCTGTGGGATATTTTAACCAAACAGGTCAGTGAGTTTATTACCACACACAAACACTCAGTGTCATCCTAGCTATTGAGCAGTAGCCGTTTATCAAAAAAGCCCCATAGCATTTAACTGAACCCCAAATGTTTGACGGTTTAGTTTAGATCAAGGACTGAGTTCTGTATTGCACAGGACTCAGTCCTTTTAGTTTAAGTTGAATACGCTCATGGCAAGAGAGCTCACACCGTGGCGACCTAGGCTACCTAGGCTACCTAGCCCATAAACAGACTACGCCCAAAACAGCACAAACACGCAAGCCATGGCCAGTAAGATACCCACAATATTAAGCTTACTGAGTGACTCTTTAAAGCCAAATACGCCAACCAATGTGGCCACAGCAATAACCCCAACGTTCATACCCGTAAACACCACACTTGGCGAGTCAGACAGCACTTGGTGCGCTTTGACATAAGCATAGATATTACCCGTATTTAATGCCCCAAGCAGCACGCCTGCAATCAAGGCTTTGCTGTCCCACACGGTCTTTTTGGCAATCAGATACATAAATAGCAAGACAGCAGATAGACCAAAGGCCATAAATAAGGTCAACGCAAAAGCAGCCCCTTGTTTGGCCACTTGCTTAAATAAGATATCAATCACCCCATAACCCAGCCACACCCCCAGCAGCCATAGCCCAACTGGTCTTTTTATTGGTGCCGTATTGGGTGTTGAGGAGTAGACCGATTGTCCAACCACCGCCGGCTCCGGATTACGAGTAATGAGCGCCAATAATGCCAAAAACCCAAGCGCTATGCCCAAGGTGCGCTGCGTGGTCAAGGTTTCACCAAATAAGACAAAGGCGGCAAAAATAGGAATAATCAGTGACAGTCTTTGCGCCGCGTCAGTAGCGATAATGCCAACAGACTCAATGGCTCGGCCTAAGATGACAAACACCAAAGGTAGTAATATGCCCAGCAGCAGAATAATACCCCACGCATCACCAAGCTGCCCTATTCCTGACAAGTCTGGCTTGAGTAATACAAATGTGAGCAAAAATGCCACAGGATAACCGGCCGCGATGGTCTGGCGGATATCTACTTGTTGATGACGAAGCACTTTGAGCAAAATAGAAACTGCCACACTGCATAGCACAGCGATAACCAGATATGTCATAGTTTTTGAGCCCAATTCATAAAAATAGCGAAGAATATAACAATTTATTTCGAAAGATACAAGATATTTTGCTCGACCTAATTTTGACACCTCATATCACAGCTTAACGCAAAATCAGCCTTGGCAGTCAGCAATTTGTTAAAATAAGCCCTTGTTTCTGGCCGGTTTATCCCTATCTAGTACAAACTATCTGTCTTATGCCCATATCAGCTCTGATTATACGGACTATCAGACCTATACTTATAGAGCCGGCTTTATAGCCGACTTTTTAGGGTTAAACGTGTAGTTGTTGTTTATATACCTATTGCTTGTTCAAATATAGCATCCAGCTTTTGTGCTACTCAGCTTTTTATCTGGTATCGCATCGATATGCGACACTCAAAAAAAGATAGTGCTGCGTTGTCATATTATTCCTCTACTATGACGATTTGTGCCTTCTAAAACCACTATCTTTCATCACAACCAACATCGATCCTGCTGACTTTTATGAAAAAGCTCTTTCACTATTTTGAAACCCGTCTTTCAGCTTTCCCAGAGAACAAGATCCCGCTACCCAAAGAGGGACTGTTTAAGTTTTTGTGGGCCTGTACCTATGGTCTGCGTGGCTGGCTGCTGTTATTTATGATTCTCACAGCCGGTATCGGTATGTACGAGGCCATGCTGTTTGCGTGGATTGGCAATCTGGTCGACTGGCTTGGGATGTATACCCCCTCTAGTCTGTGGGCAGAAAAAAGCGGACCATTAAAGCTGATGGCTGTGGTGCTGATTATCAGTCCATTTTGGGTCGGCTTTGCCGCTTTGGTTCACTTCCAAGTTATCCAAGGCGTGTTCCCAATGCAGATGCGGTGGCGCTTTCATAAGCGTATGCTGGGTCAGTCGATGCAGTTCTACCAAAATGAATTCTCAGGACGCGTCTCTGCTAAAGTGATGCAGACAGCGCTTGCGGTGCGCGATACCGTGATAACTGTGGTGGATATGATGATTTATGTGCTGGTGTATTTCGTCACCAGTGGCATTATTTTATTCAAGCTCGATAGTCTACTGCTTATCCCCTTTGCGCTATGGTTGGTGTTGTTTGGGTTTACGCTTTGGTATTTTTTGCCCAAATTAAAGCAAACAGCCAGCATTCAGGCCGATGCACGCGCCCTAATGACTGGGCGCATTACCGATGCTTATGCCAATATTATGACCGTCAAGCTATTTAGCCACTCTCAGCGTGAGCTAAGTTATGCCAAATCAGCGATGAAGCAGTTTTTGGCCACAGTACATGGTCAGATGCGCTGGGTGACGGCGCTGGAATTTGTGAACCATCTCATTAGCGTCATCTTAATTGGCAGTACCGCCGCCATTGGTCTGCACTTATGGCAGCGCGGTGATGTGGGTGTGGGCGCTATTGCCGCAGCTACCGCTATGGCACTGCGCTTAAATGGCTTAACCCACTGGATTATGTGGCAAATGGCCAGCTTGTTTGAAAGCGTGGGTACGGTGCAAGATGGTATTCGCACGTTGTCTGCACCGCAAAGCGTGGTGGACAAGCCCGGTGCTCCGGATATGGTGGTTCGTGAGGGTCATATTGAGTTTAAAAACGTCGACTTCGGCTATGAAGGCAGCGACCTGAGTATCGCCACAGAAGACAGCAAGCCTGAAGCATCAACCAAGCACAAAAACTACATTAAGCTGCTCGATAACTTTAATCTGGATATCAAACCTGGTGAAAAGATTGGCTTAGTGGGGCGTTCAGGGGCGGGTAAATCGACCTTGGTTAATTTGCTACTGCGCTTTTATGATGTCGATGGCGGACATATTATTATTGATGGTCAAGCCATTGATGCGGTGACGCAAGAGAGTCTGCGCCAACAGATTGGTATGGTCACTCAAGACACCTCGCTTTTGCACCGTACAGTGCGTGAGAACATTGCTTATGGCCGCCCGACTGCCACAGACGCTGAGATTATCGCGGCATGTAAGCAGGCACAGGCTTGGGACTTCATCCAAGGCCTGCACGATGCCAAAGGCAATACCGGGCTTGATACACAGGTTGGTGAGCGTGGGGTTAAGCTATCAGGGGGGCAACGTCAGCGTATCGCTATTGCCCGAGTTATGCTAAAAAATGCGCCCATTTTATTGTTAGATGAGGCCACCAGTGCGCTCGATTCAGAAGTTGAGCACGCCATCACCGAAAGCTTAAACAGCATGATGATGGGTAAAACTGTGATCGCCATTGCCCACCGTCTATCGACCATTGCCGCGTTAGATCGCTTAGTGGTCATGGACAAAGGCTGCATTATTGAGCAAGGCAGTCACGAAGAGTTGTTGGCGAAAAACGGTGTTTATGCCAGTCTGTGGCAAAGACAAAGTGGCGGCTTCTTAGGCGATGATGAGGACATAACGACGTAAGCTTAAGTTTAGCATGAGACTAACCTAGGCTCATGATTGGTAGGCTTATGATTAGTAGGCTTATGATTAGTGAGCTTATAATTAGATAAGCAAGCCTGTTAGCGCCGCTTATACTATTACACAGCTGGCTAGCAGGCCGCTGGCTATCAAACAGCTAAAAAAAGGATGCATACATGAAAGGACTTCAGGTCAATGACACCGCCCAATTTGAGCATAGTATCAAGCTTTCGGGCAAACAGGCCCGCTACTATGACTTTGCTCAATTACATACTGCCTCTGACAGCACTGTGTCAGAGATTGAGTCATCAAATAATCAGCCGCAGCCCAAACCTATGGCTCATTTTTATGGCGGTAATGGCTTTACAGTGGGTGTGTATCAGCCGTTACTCAGTGCACTAAGTGACCAGTTTCATGTGACCAGCTTGGCGATGCGTGGCTACTGGCATGACCTACCCCAAGATAAGGTGATGACTCGGGAGCAAGACGCTGACATGCTGATTGAATTCTTAGAGCAAACCCAAAGTGGCCCGGTCATCGGCATCGGTCATTCCCAAGGCGCTACGGCTACTGCACTGGCAGCAGCCAAACGCCCGGATTTGTTTTGTGCTATTTATTTAATTGACCCAGTGACCTTTACCAAAGCGCAATCGCTGCTGTATAGCCGTATACCCAGACGTGTGTTATTAACTCGTCAGCCCTTTAAAAGCACCAAAGTCAAACAAGCAGACTGGGAGAGCGTCGAGGCCTACTATCAACATCTGCGCGCTCAGTCACCTTTTCGCCGTATCAGTGATGAGAACTTGCGCCTGTTTGCTGCCAATAGCTTAATTGAAAAGCCTGAAGGCGGATTTACGCTATTGTTTGGCCCACAATATGAGCTGGCCAGCTACTTTGGCACGCCCTATATTACCCCTGCCCTAAAAAAACTTAATCAATTAAATCTGCCCTACCATCTGATTTTGGCCAAGCCCACCATGTTTGTCAGCGATGATGTTCGCAAAAGCTGGCAAGGCATTGTGCCCCGCGACCGGATAACCACCTTAGCAGACTATGGCCATTTAGTGCCGATGGAAGCACCAGAGCAGTGTGCCAAGCTTATTTTTAAGCTGCAGTCACGCTAGCTGGTGTGCCATAAAGATATAAGCTTATGAGCACTTTATTTGCACCAGCCCCGACCGATAATCTGTTGCCCTATGACGGTATTGTCAATGATTTGGGGCGACTCATCACTGATGATAAAGCGCTGTATCAGCAGCTGCTTGCCGAGTTGCCTTGGCAGTCTGACAAAGTTACTTTGTTTGGCAAAACCCATATAACCACTCGGCAGATTGTGTGGATGGGAGATACCCCAAGCGCATCCACACAGGCACTTAGCTATACTTATTCAGGACATACCCGCCCTATTGAGCCTTGGCATCCGGCTGTGTTTCACGTGAAACATATGATTGAACAGCAATTACAACCGCTAAAAATTTGCACTCAATTTAACAGTTGTCTGCTAAATTACTACCCTAGTGGCGAGGAGGGCATGGGCTATCATGCCGATGATGAGCCTGAGCTTGGGTATCAGCCAATTATCGCCTCACTGTCATTGGGTGCCACCCGTAAATTTGTGTTTAAGCATAAAAAAACTCAAGATAAAGTCGAGCTTTATCTTGAGTCAGGACAACTGGTCGTGATGCGTGGTGATACTCAGCAGTACTGGAAACACAGTATCACTAAGACTAAAAAGGTGGATACCGGGCGGATAAGTCTAACCTTCCGCCATATGCTTAACCATCCTTAATGCATTAATACGGTAATTTTAATACGGTAATCTTAGAGCTGTAATCTTAATACGGTAATCTGCTGTGTATTAGACAATTGGCTTGCATCACACTTAAATAAAGCCCTACATCTCCAGCACAATCTTACCAAAGCTGTCCCCTGTCTCTAGCGCCTGATGTGCGTCGGCAGTTTTTGCCAATGGATAAGTATCTTGGATCTGAAGCACAAGCTTACCTTGGGCAATCTGATTTAAGACTGCGGCCAAGTCTTGAGCATTGGGCTTAGCAATAAAGCCTTCTACTTGTAGCTGTTTATCCGCCCCCGCTTTTTTTAGCTCATCGGCCCAAATCGAAGGCAATACCACCACACGGCCACCGGTCTTGACCACGGCTAATGCTTTTTTACCCGCTTCACCGCCCACCAAGTCTAATAATAAATCGGCCTCAAGCTCTGGAAAAGCCTCTTGTTTGGTGTAGTCGATCCAGCCTTCAAGTTTGCTTGGGTCAATGAAACTACCGATTTTTTGATACTTCTCAGCCGAGCAAATAAGGGTAATCTTAATGCCTTTTTCCTCGATGGCATTCACCAGCATTTGTAAGGTGAGATGGCCCACCCCGCCGGCAGGTGCACTCATAACCACATGCTCACCTGGTTTAATATCAGCAAAATCAATCATTTGCTTGGCAGTGGTACCGACGCAAGGCAGCGCACCGGCTGTCTTTAGATCAACCGCTTCAGGCACTTTTGTCAACACTTGAGCGTCCACAGTATTATATTGAGCATAGCAGCCGCCTTGGAAATTTAAGGCAGCCACCTTATCTCCTGGCTTAAAGTCCGCTACGGTACTGTCGACCACCTCGCCTGCCATATCAAAGCCCAATATCGCAGGCTGATTGGCAGCAAACTGATTGTCTTTGAGACTTTGTGCGCCCCAGCCCAAACCTTGACGGGTTTTATAATCGACTGGGTTAATGCCAGCGTATGCAATCTTGACTAAGACCATACCTGTATCAAGACTAGGCACCACCATATCTGAGCGATATTGCAAGACATCTGCCTCACCAAATTCTGTGATGATGATGGCCGATTGTGTCTGTGGATACATTGAAGACATGACATACTCCTTGTATTGTTATTGCTTTAGTGAGTGGTAGTCCTACAGCATAATACCGTTATGCTAAGAACTCTAGCCTAACTCTGTATATCGATGCCATCTTGACTGCCACCTTGCCTAAAGCATCACTACAATGTCTGCATTAAGCCTCTTTTAAAGACTCAGGTACGTCTGCACCGTCTTCGATATCTAGGCGTTTGCTTTTCTCGCCTTTGGCAACAATCCCACCACCCACTTGTATGGCATGAATTTTACCGCCTTTATTAACTTCTACTGTATTTACCTCATTGCCTTGGGTCTCTAAATTACCACCGATATTAATTTGCTCAGCTTCTCCACCCTCTTTAACCGATAAGCCAATGGCTTTTAGGGTAGATAATACCCCTTTCACCAGTGACTGGCCTTCACCACCGTGGGTAATCACATCACGGTGCACAGTCAGCTTGCCAATTTTACGGCTTAACTGAATACCAATTGAGCCATCGCCGAAGGTTTCGATACTGCCAAATTCGATATTATCCACTGTCCCATCATACTGGTTATAACCACGTGCCCCTAGACCATAAGTCTTCACATCGCCTTTTACCACAAAGTTACCCACAGTACCGAAGTTTACGAATCCTATACCGCTTGGGCCGTACGAGATAACATCTTTTTCTGACAGCCAGTTATCCACATGTCCCCAAGTATCTAACACCATATCGCTAACGCCATAAGTCACGATGGTCTCATTATGGGTGAGCTGTTTGACAGTGGCACCATAGACAATAAAGATTGCGGCAGTAATGATATCGGGTACGCCAAACGGCAATTTACCATTTGAATACACCGCACCGGTGGTAATGCGATCAGCCACAACCGTACCACCCTCATCACCAAAGCCTGAAACAAATAAGCCTGAGCCTAATACAGGGGCATTTTTACGACCAATCGTAATATTGTCTATCGTTAAATCAATCCGGCTGTCTTTTTCGCTATTAAAGTTATACACAGTCAGCGCACCTTGAAGCACATTGACGCCGTACTTTTGCGGCTGCTCTGGGTAATGGCGCGCATCACAGGCGATAATGTCTACATCTTTAATGCTGACCTTGGCCGACTTAGTACCTGGACGGGTGATGAATGACAATTGCCCGACTAGGCTTAGATTTTCAAATTGAAAGTTGCCCAAATCTTGTTCTTGCAAGATGTTATAAATAGCACGGTGTGAGGCATCGGCCTGAATGTTTAAGTCTTTGATGCGGTTATTCTTGGTTAAGGCAATACCATCGGTACGCGAAAACGATAAGGTTGGCAGCTCGCCGTTTTCTTGTGCTTCACCTCGCAATATCACATTAGGGGCTAAGGTAAACGAGCTACTGACCAAGATGCTTCGGCCGATGACCAGCTCTTGTTCACCTTTCATGACTGCTTGGACTAATTCATTGTAAGTTGTAATGTGACTCATGGTATTTGCCTTTTTATTTATTGATTGCTGATTATTAAGTTGTGAGTTATTCGCTTATGGGCATTTAATTGACATCCGCCCTCCCTAAAGTCACCCCTAATCTAAAACTAACTATAATTAGATACGTTAAACGGACTCTTTTACGGCGAAGGTTAATAAATAAGATAGCTGAGTTTTATTGTTTTTTTTGCAAAAAAATGTGGTAGTTATATTAATATATGATTAACAAAGGTTAAGTAAAATTTGACATAGCTCATACCTACTCTTTGCTTAGACAAATTTTAGACACAAAAAAAGACGGGCCTAACCGATACCCGTCTTTTTTAGTTTTCGATATTGTAGCGTTAAGGTGATAGACGATAAGTCTTTATCACTTAGATTTTAATTATAGAGGTGGCCTACCACATACCACGGCGATGGTTCGTTACCCAGCGGTGCATACCTAGGACATTTAGGGTTTTCATGTTACTAAAGTTAGTCCACTCTTGTACTTCTGGACTAAATTTCACGTTACGATATAACTGATCCCAAGTCTGGCCTCTACGGGTTAAGTCGAGTACTTGTTGATGCAAATCTACCATATAGTTGCGTAAGGCCACTTGATCCGCTTTAGTGGCTGGGGTGTAGTGACCAATATCAATGATATCCACATCTTGAGCCACTACCCAATCTAAAGTATCAATCCAGCCTGGATAATAAAAGTCTAAGAAGTCATTGTATGGCATGGTCTTATGCTGACACACGTCGGTACATTGTAGCGCTTTCTGACGGGGGAATAACACCATGGTCATGCTGTCTGAGTGGCTTGGCGCTACGTGATGTAGCTCTACTTTTTCACCGCCCAAAGTAATGCTCATGTCCTTGTCAAAGACTTTATCTGGCACGGCATAAGGTAGTTTTTCACCAATAATTGGCTCAAGTGCGCGCTGATTGGCGACCACTGTTGCACCTGCTCTTTGAAACACATCCGTTCCAGCCATATGGTCAGCATGAGCATGAGTCACTACCACATATTTGACGGGTACTTTAAAGCGCTCATTAATCTCTTTATTTAACCATTCAGCCGCACAAGTCGCGCCGGCATCAACAACCAAAGCACCTTCATCGGTAATCATAACGATGCCACTGTGCACGGCCAAACCTTTGCCGTTGGTATGGCGATATAAGTTGTCTTTTAGATGCACGAGAGTAGGTGCCGCATCATCACACATGCCTACAGTAAAGTCAGGCAACACAGGACGTGCACCAATCTTCGACTTATCAACCGCTACCCCGGTATCTGAGGCCGCTGTTGCAGCCAATGACAAGGTTAACCCTGCCAATGCCAACATAGATTTTTTCAAAAAACTCATAATAAACCTCCAAAATTTTATAATAGGTAATGAAATTAAACCACTACTCATAATCTTTAACTTATAATGTAGACTATATCTTAGTGTGTTTAATTCCTAAAGTTTTATTTCATTATGTTAACTTGTGATTCATTAAGTAACTTATGATTAACTTTTGTAAAAAAATACAGATGGATTAATAGAGATTTTAGAGCTTATACCTTGTGGTAAAAGCTCTATAGATTTGTTACTCTATTATATCAGCAATCTTTCATTAATAAAATTTAACATAGTGCAAGGATTGTTTATACAAGGTAAAATAAAAACCTAAGCATAATATATCCCTTATACCGAATAACTGAGTTTTCAGCTTGCTGAAAAGACGCCTAGAAAAATATAAAAGCGTTAGTTATAAGGATTATAAGAAATTGCTAAGTAAATGATTACACCCCTTTGACAGCGTAACCTAACAGCTGTTTTATGCTTGTTTAATAAACCTTTAACCTTGGTTTTTTACCTAATTTGAGGATACTATCATGACAACTTCTAACAAATCAGCTGAAGCGTTGGCTAACAAATCACTTTCCAGACGTCAGCTAATCGGCGCTGCCGGTATTGGTCTAAGCGCCACTGCCCTACCGTTAATGAGTACCCAAGTATTTGCGGCGGCGAATGATGCCAAGACGCCACCTGCGCCCTATCTTGCCAGCACCGCAGAAAAGAAATTAAACGTCATCAGTCTAGACCGCTTGGAAGTTGAAGCGCGTGCCGTCATTCCTAGAGCCGGCTATGAATTCGTATCAGGGGCAGCTGGTGAAGAATGGACCTTACGTGAAAACCGCCGTGCTTTTAACGACTACCGTATCGCAGCTAAGCGCTTAGTCGGTCTATCAAACAATGACATTAATATCAAAACCCGCCTATTGGGCTTAGATTTAAACTCACCCATCATGGTTGCGCCAATGGGTGCTCATGCTATGGTGCATGAAAAAGCTGAGCAAGATACCTCACGTGGTGCCGGCCTAGCCAAAACTTTATATTGCTCTTCTGGGGCCTCAAATGCCACGTTAGAAGAGATTGCAAGTGCCACAACTGGTCCAAAATGGTTCCAGTTGTACTACAACAATGATGAAGCTGTGACACGTCAGCTACTTACTCGTGCCAAAAAAGCAGGTTACTCAACCATCATCTTGACTGCTGATGCCTTAGGCCCAGGTCAGCCTGATAACTTTAAAACCATGGGCAGCCCATTCCGTCCTGACAAAAACTTCGGTAACCATGATCCGAAAAAAGGCGGCTTTGGTAACTTCTTTGATCAAAAGACCTCTTTAACCACCAAAGACATTAAGTTCATCAAGAGCTTCACCGGTCTACCTGTCGTTGTTAAAGGTATTTTACGCCCTGATGATGCGGATAAATTTATCCGTGCCGGCGCCGATGCCATTCAAGTATCCAACCATGGTGGTCGTCAAATCGATGGTGTACCTGCCAGTATGACTGCGCTACCGGCCATTGCTAAGGTTGTAAACAACCGTGTGCCTATCATTTTAGATGGTGGTGTACGCCGTGGTATTGATGTTGTACGTGCTTTGGCAATGGGTGCAGATGCTGTGGCCGTTGGTCGTCCAGTATTATATGGTCTAGGCTTAGGCGGCGCGCAAGGCGTTCAGTCAGTGCTTGAGTTCTTAGAGCAAGATTTAAAAACAGCCATGCTACTTAGTGGTGCGGCCAAACTGTCTGATTTAAATCCAAGCTACATTGATATCGTTGGTGAGAATGAGAAATACGACACTTATAATGGCTAAGAGCTGATAATTAAGCGCTAAAAGCCTATAGGTGTGAATACCAAAAAAAGCTGAGCCCCGATATGGGAGCTCAGCTTTTTTTTGGTTCTGACTGTATATTAATGTGTTGACTGTACATGAAGGTATTGACTGTACATTCAAATGACAACGGCTTACTCTTGCGGACTATTGCCATCTAATAAGTCTTTATCACCGCTGTGGTCTTGGATTTCCTCTTCTACTTTTTGCATCAATTTTGGATCAGGCTTGGCATCAAAGATCTCTTTGACCGCCTTATCACCCAGTATCTGCTTGGCGCGCTGCTTGGCTTGCTCTTTTTGCACGGTATCTGGTTTGGCTTGATTATTGAGTGCCGCTATTTGTTTGCTCAGCGCTTCAATCAGCTTAGGGTTATTTGCCACAAAGCTGTTGTCATATTCAGTAGACTCTGCTGATTCACCGGATAAGGCGCTATGCAATTGCATGATGGCATGCTCTACATCTTGGTTAAAGCGCAACCGATAAATCGGTTCAGGTAAGCTAAAGCCATGGTCCTCAAGAGCATGCTTGGCTTCACGAATAGCAATACTACGAGCTTTCATGATATCGGTATCGGTTTGATCGACCCATACTTGAAATTCGAGCATGATATTGGAGTCACCGACTTCAGTAATAATGCACACAGCTTTTGGGTTATCAAGGACGAAATCCAGACTGTTAACTGCCTCTAAGCCTACCTTGATTGCTGCTAAGGGGTCATCATTAGCATCGACGCCCAACTGAAAGGTAAAGCGGCGCTCGGGGTTTTTGGTATAGTTTAAGATAGTACCTTTAAACACCTCTGAATTTGGCAACCGCAATTGATTGCCATCTGAGGTCATCAAAATGGTGGCCCGACTGGTCAGACGTACCACAATGCCTTGCTGACCATTAATACTGACCAAATCTCGCGCCTGAAAGGGCTGACGGATACTAAGCATCAAAGAGGCAATATAGTTTTCAATGGTGTCTTTTACTGCAAAGCCCACTGCAATACCGATGACACCGGCACCTCCGAGCAAGGTGCCAATGATGGCCTCAGCCCCCATCAGGCTTAAGCCGAGCAACAGCGCAATAATAAAGAACAGCACCTTAACCGTTTGTGCCAGCAGTTCGGCAATAAAGGGATTGGGAGTGATGCGCTGCCATAACGACTCACGCCGTGCCAGCCAAGACCCAAACCAGACCACCGCAGCAAATACTAAAATGGCCACTACCAGCAGCGGTAACGCCTGGATAAAAGCACGGATTTGCTGGTTTAGCGAACTAATTACCGGCGTGACATTGTCTTGCACATCCAGCGTACGACTAATGCGGTCCTCGACGGCCACCACATCGCTGACCCTATTGGCTAAGCTAATGGCTTGCTGCGCCTTTTTTTCATTGGGCACTTCACCCGATATACTGACCACACCTTGGCTAACCGTAACGCTAAGCGCTTTTAATCCTTCAATCTCAGAGTAGATACCGCTAATGCGCTGCTTGATATCTTGATCATTGACCTGATCAGGCTTGGTGGCAATCACGGTATCTTTGTCGGTTATATTGCCCGCGGTAGGCACATTGACCGCGCCCGGTATCTCAGCTATGTCTGGCTTATCTGAGTCCACCGGTTGCTGCTCAATCTCTTGATTACTCGCCACCGGCTCGGCACTGACGCTTGCGGCCTCACTGTTAGTACCTTGCTGCTCTGCTTCAGTTAGCGCTTGCGCCGGCAAGCACCATAGCCACGCACTAACAAGGAGCATCACAGCCCCTAGCCTGCCCCTATCAGCGGTGATGGGTTTTAGGCGCAAGCCAGATTCAGTGGTGCGGTGGCTATGAGACAGCTTTAAAAAAAAGGGCATTGTTCTCCGGTTACTCTGATGTTTTTAGGTTGAGGGTCTGCTTATCTGAATATCTACTGGGCTTTGGGGTGCACTACTTATCCAAATAAGCCTGAGCCTCGCCCAAATCTAGGGTGCCTTCATAAATAGCCCGGCCCGTAATGATACCCTCAATGCAGTCGCCATAGGGTTTTAGCAGCTCAATGTCTTTCATATCAGTCACGCCGCCTGATGCGATAACCGGCAGACCACCAACACGGGCCAAATTCACGGTTTGCTCGACGTTCACGCCTTGCATCATGCCATCACGCGCAATATCGGTATACACGATAGAAGATACGCCAGCATCAGCAAAGCGCTTAGCAAGCTCAGTGGCCTTAGTATCGGTGACATTGGCCCAGCCATGGGTAGCAACCATGCCATCTTTGGCATCAATGCCGACGATGATATGACCGGCAAACTCTCGGCAAGCCTCTTCCACAAACTCTGGGTTTTCAACCGCCTTGGTACCGATAATAATATAGGTCAATCCCGCAGCCAGATAATGCTCAATGGTCTGTAGGCTGCGTACACCGCCGCCAAGCTGTACAGGTAGGTTCGGATGCGCCTTAGCGATTTGCATCACCACATCTTTGTGCACCGGCACACCATCAAAGGCACCGTTTAGATCCACCAAATGCAAACGACGGGCACCCTCATTCACCCAGCGAGTGGCCATCGCCACAGGGTCGTCAGAAAATACGGTGTCATCTTCCATACGGCCTTGCTTAAGACGCACGCACTTGCCATCTTTTAGATCAATGGCAGGAATAAGAAGTGGTGCCACAGCGGTCGTTACATCGGTATTTTGGGTAAAAGGAGATTGAGTACGCATATCAAAGGCCTTAGCTTAAATAGTAAGCGAGGAAAAATATAGGGTGAGTAAAAAGCATTTTTAGGTTACATTTGTAGCCTCAAACTGCTTAAATTAGCAAACATACTGGCAATTTTAGGGTAATTTAACGTATAATCCTAGGTTATATTGTATATGTATTTTGGTAGCCAGTCGCCACTGTCTTCTATGCTAAGAGGTTAGCACAGGTATAACTATTCGTAAGCATTTTTCCTAAATCTCGCGGGTTTTATAGTTCTGAAGTGCGTTTTTGTCGTACTGCTGCTACATCTTATCTTTGCAAGATCATATCTCGGTCACTGCGCCGTTCTTGACTTGTGCAAACCCGACAGGACGTCTGGCCTTTCTTCGCTTATGGAATAAGTTCGCTTATGATTACCATCAAAAAGGGGCTTGATTTGCCCATTGCTGGCGCTCCCAGCAGTGAAATCACCCAGCATTCGCCAAAGCACGTTGCACTTGTGGGCTACGACTATGTCGGTATGAAGCCCACAATGAACGTTAAAGAAGGTGATATTGTCACAAAAGGCCAACCTGTTTTTGAAGACAAAAAACGCGTTGGTGTGATCTACACCGCACCCGCCTCAGGTAAAGTCGTTGCTGTTAATCGTGGCGACCGCCGAGTATTTGAAAGCCTCGTCATTGAGATTGATCCCAATGCCGGCCCAAATGCTAATGAGGTGACGTTCAAGCAATATGCCTCAAACGAGTTGGCGGGATTAGATGCTGAAGCTGTGCAAGCGCAATTAATCAAATCTGGTGAATGGACGGCGTTTCGTACCCGCCCTTATAGCCGTACACCTGAAATTGGTGCGCGTCCACAAGCTATCTTCGTCACCGCAATGGATACCAGTCCATTAGCCTTCGACCCGATGCTGCTTATCCAGCAAGAACAGCAAGCCTTCGATGATGGTCTTGCCGTTTTGTCGACCTTATCTCCCAAAACTTATGTGTGTCATCATGGCAATGCCAATTTGCCAAAAGTCGCCAAAACAGCGCCTGGCAACAGCACCGAATATCATGCTTTTGCAGGTAAGCACCCTGCAGGTAATGCCGGTACCCACATTCACTTTTTACACCCCGTCAGCCGTGATGTCACGGTGTGGACCATTGGCTTTCAAGATGTGATTGCCATTGGTAAGTTGTTTACCACAGGCCGCTTATATACCAGCCGTCTTATTAGCTTGGCAGGCCCTGCGGTGGCCAAGCCACATCTGGTGCTTACTGAGCGCGGTGCCGAGTTAACTCAGCTGACTCAAGGTGAATTAATCTCTGGTGACAACCGTATTATTACCGGCTCGGTATTGTCCGGCCGTAAAACCATTGGCACCACCGCTTATTTGGGCCGTTTTCACAACCAAGTAAGCGTGTTACAAGAAGGCTATGAGCGCCCAGCGTTCCACTTCTTTAGCCCAGGCTTTAACCGCTTCTCAAAACTGCCTATTTATATCTCGCAGTTTTTTAAGAGCAAAAAATACAACTTTACCACGACCACAAATGGCTCTCCTCGTGCCATGGTGCCCATTGGCGTCTTCGAGGAAGTCATGCCACAAGACTATTTGCCAACCCAATTACTACGTGCCCTAATTGTTGAAGATATCATCTCAGCAGTAGACCTCGGTGCTTTAGAGCTTGATGAAGAAGACTTGGCACTTTGTACCTTTGTATCACCGGGTAAATACGAGTTTGGCGACATCTTGCGTGATAACTTAACTCGCATCGAGCTGGAGGGCTAACGCTGATGAAATTTTTACACAATATGTTTGACCGCTTAGAGCCTAATTTCACCAAAGGTGGCAAACTTGAGAAATACTACGCTGTGTTTGAAATGTTCGATACTTTCTTACGTCAGCCAAGCAGCACAACCCATTCAGCGGCGCACGTCCGTGATGGTATTGATCTAAAACGCATCATGATTGTGGTGTGGTTATGTACGTTCCCTGCCATGTTTTGGGGTATGTACAACGTCGGTCATCAAGCGTTAATGGCCATTAGCCAGTTAGGACTACAGCCTGAAGGCTGGCGCACGGCTATTACCAACATGGTCGGCTATGATCCAAACAGTATGTGGGCCGCCTTCGTTTATGGCGCCATGCAGTTTTTACCCATTTATATCGTAACTTTCGCAGTCGGTATCTTTTGGGAGATCGTGTTTGCTGTGGTGCGTGGTCATGAAGTGAACGAAGGTTTCTTCGTCACCTCAGTGCTATTTGCACTGTGTTTGCCACCTGATATTCCTTTATGGCAAGTTGCCCTTGGCATCAGCTTCGGTGTGGTTGTCGCTAAAGAGGTGTTCGGTGGTACCGGCAAAAACTTCTTAAACCCTGCCCTATCAGGTCGTGCGTTTTTGTATTTTGCTTACCCCGCTTACATGTCAGGCGATACTGTTTGGACGGCTGTTGATGGCTTCTCAGGGGCAACACCTTTAGGTCTAGCGGCCATTGGTGTGACACCAGATAAATTCGTCGACGCTTACGGCTCAGCCATTACGTGGATGGATGCTTTCTTAGGCAACATGCAAGGCAGTATTGGTGAAGTATCTACCCTAGCTATCTTACTGGGTATGATTGTGCTTATCTGGACTCGCATTGCCTCATGGCGCATTATCGCCGGCTGTGTGGTCGGTCTGGTAGCCACTTCAATGGTATTTAACGCTGTCGGCTCAAGCGACAACTTAATGATGAGTCTACCTTGGTACTGGCATTTGGTATTGGGCGGTTTCGCTTTTGGTGCAGTATTTATGGCCACCGACCCTGTATCAGCTGCTCACACCAACAAAGGCCGCTGGGCATATGGTATCTTGATTGGCTTTATGACGGTGTTAATTCGCGTCATCAACCCCGCCTTCCCAGAAGGCATCATGCTAGCCATCTTATTTGCTAACTTGTTTGCGCCTTTGTTTGACTACTTTGTCACTCAAGCAAACATCAAACGTCAAACGGCTCGGAGGATGCGTCATGTCCCAGCAGACTAAGAAAAGCTCAAACTCAAACATGACCACCATTATGGTGGCCCTAGTCTTATGTTTGGTGTGTTCCGTAATGGTATCCGCCGTAGCAGTAGGCTTAAAACCCGCTCAAGTAGACAACCAGCTACTTGACCGTAACAAAAACATCTTGGTAGCAGCCGGCTTATTTGACCCAGCGAAAGACACCAACCAAGATGTCGAAGAGCGCTTTAAAGATTTTGAAGTAAAATTGGTGGACCTACAAAAAGGTCAGTACGCAACCGAGCAAGAGCTAACGACTGCCGGTATCACAGATATTGACAAGTACGATGCCGACCAAGCTTCTAAAAACAAGGCGCTAAGCATCGACTTAGGTAATGATGACCCAGCTGGTATCGGCTCAACGCCAAAATTTGCCAAAGTTTATGTAAAAAATGATGCCAATGGCAAACCTGAGCTGATGGTACTTCCGGTACATGGCTATGGTCTTTGGGGCACCATGTACGGCTTCTTAACCTTAGAGGGCGACTTAAATACGGTAAAAGGTATCAGTTGGTACGCTCATAAAGAGACCCCAGGTCTTGGTGCCCGTATTGAAGAAGATAAATGGCGTGATCAGTGGAAAGGCGTTCATGCTTATAATGACCAAGGCGAAGTGGCCACAGGGGTTACTAAAGCCGGTCAACCTAAGCCAAACGAAAACTGGGTAGATGGCATCAGTGGGGCAACCTTAACCAGCGCCGGTGTAAAAAACCTTATCCAATTTTGGTTGGGTGACCGCGGTTACAAACCATTTTTAGACAACTTACGTAGTGGCACTCCGAACAACACAGCTAACGCTCAGACATCAACCACTGCGGGCGAGGAGGCATAACATGGCTACAGAAACTAAAAAAATCTTAACCACGCCGATTTTTGACAATAACCCCATTGCGTTACAAATCTTGGGTATTTGTTCGGCACTGGCAGTAACAACCAGCGTAAAAAACGCGTTGGTTATGTGTATTGCTTTGACCTTGGTAACGGCTTTTTCAAGCTTTTTTATCTCAACCATCCGTAATCGTATTCCCTCAAGCATCCGTATTATTGTACAGATGACCATTATTGCCTCACTGGTAATCGTGGTGGATCAGATTCTAAAAGCAGTGGCTTATGATGTGAGTAAGTCACTTTCGGTATTCGTTGGTTTGATTATCACCAACTGTATCGTTATGGGCCGTGCTGAAGCGTTTGCTATGAGTAATCCTCCTGTACCAAGCTTTTTAGATGGTATTGGTAACGGTCTTGGCTATTCAGCGGTATTGCTATTTGTGGCCACTATTCGTGAACTCTTAGGTAATGGCAGCATCTTAGGCATTACCCTACTACAACCCGTCACCGATGGTGGCTGGTATGTGCCAAATGGCTTATTACTACTTCCCCCTTCTGCTTTCTTTATTATTGCGATGTTTATCACAGTAGTACGTATCTGGAAGCCTGAGCAAGTAGAAGAGCCTGAGTTTGTTATTAAGCCGCAGTCGAAAGGCATGGCTCATGGAGGAGGTCACTAATGGGACATTATGTCAGCTTATTTATCACGTCTGTTTTTATTGAAAACATGGCGCTTGCCTACTTCCTAGGCATGTGTACCTTCTTGGCGGTATCGAAAAAAGTATCTACTGCCATTGGTCTTGGTGTGGCCGTTATCGTGGTAATGAGTATCACCGTACCACTAAACAACCTCTTGTTTCAGTTCATCCTAAAAAATGGTGCGCTGGCTTGGGCAGGTTTCCCAGATATCGACTTAAGCTTCTTAGGGCTGCTAAGCTACATCGCTTTGATTGCTGCTACCGTTCAGATCCTTGAGATGTTCTTGGATAAATTTGTGCCCTCACTATATAACGCACTTGGGGTGTTCTTACCGCTAATCACTGTAAACTGTGCCATCATGGGCGGCGTACTGTTCATGGTTGAGCGTGACTACAACTTCACTGAATCTTTAACTTATGGTGTGGGTGCTGGTTTTGGTTGGGCATTAGCGATTGCTTTATTAGCGGGTATCCGTGAAAAGCTAAAATACTCAGACGTACCTGCCCCACTACGCGGCTTAGGTATTACTTTTATTACTGTCGGATTGATGTCGCTTGGATTTATGTCATTTGGTGGCATGTCAATTTAACCGATTTACATTGCCCGTTTAATAGATAACAAGCGATTTTAATATTTAAAAAAGGACAAAAATCATGGAGTTATTTGGTACCGCCATTGGCGGCGTCGCCATGTTTACCCTGATTATCATGAGCTTGGTAGCCATTATTTTGATTGCCCGCTCAAGATTGGTCAGCTCAGGGGATGTCACCATTCATATTAATGGCAATCCTGACAATGATGTGGTAACCCCAGCCGGTGGTAAACTATTACAAACTCTCGCCAGCGAAGGTATCTTCTTATCATCCGCTTGTGGTGGTGGTGGAACCTGTGCCCAGTGCCGCTGTAAAGTCATCGAGGGTGGTGGTTCTATTCTGCCTACTGAAGAAGGTCACTTCACTCAAGGCGAAATCCGTGACAACATGCGTTTAGCGTGTCAGGTTGCGGTGAAGCAAGACATGAAAATCGAGATTGACCCAGAATTCTTTGATGTACAAAAGTGGGAATGTGAGGTTGTCTCGAACGACAACGTGGCCACTTTTATTAAAGAGCTGGTATTAAAAATTCCAGATGGTGAAGAGGTCAACTTCCGTGCCGGTGGTTATGTACAGCTTGAGGCGCCGCCGCATGAAGTGCATTATAAAGACTTCGATGTTGCAGAAGAGTATCGCGGTGACTGGGATCATTTCGGCTTATTTAAATATGTCTCAAAAGTAGATGAGCCAGTGATCCGTGCCTATTCAATGGCCAACTATCCGGATGAAAAAGGCATTATCAAGTTTAACATCCGTATTGCCAGTCCGCCGCCTCGTGGCCCTGAAGGTATCCCACCAGGCAAGATGTCATCTTATGTATTTAGCTTAAAGCCAGGTGATAAGGTCACTGTATCAGGTCCTTATGGTGAATTCTTCGCTAAAGACACCAAAGCTGAGATGGTATTCATCGGTGGTGGTGCAGGTATGGCGCCAATGCGCTCGCACATTTTCGATCAGTTAAAACGTCTGCACTCAGATCGTAAGATCAGCTTCTGGTATGGTGCACGTTCGGTTCGCGAGATGTTCTATGTTGAAGATTATGACATGTTAGCGGAGCAGTTCGATAACTTCGAATGGCACGTGGCACTGTCTGATCCACAGCCTGAAGACAACTGGGAAGGATATACAGGATTCATTCACAACGTGTTGTTTGAGGAATATCTAAAAGACCATCCAAACCCAGAAGACTGTGAATTCTATATGTGTGGGCCACCGGTGATGAACGCCGCGGTTATCGACATGCTACACAGCTTAGGTGTCGAAGATGAAAACATCTTATTGGATGATTTCGGTGGTTAGTGAGCGGGATGAATGCCTGCTGACAAAGAGCCACTGCTCTTAAGCCGATAAACTGTGATAAATTAAGAGCCTCAATGGAGGCTCTTTTTTTATGGCCACTATTTATAAAATCTGCCCTACTAACTCTGTCACATAAGAAAGGATGCTTATGAAAACCAAACTAAATAACCTAACCATTTGGATTACTGGTGCCTCAAGTGGGCTGGGTGAAGCGCTGGCGATAGAATTCGCTCGCCGCGGTGCCACAATTATATTAAGCGGGCGCAATAAACAAAAGCTCGAGGCCGTTAAAGCCAAATGTAAAAAACCGACAAAACACGTCGTGGTGCCCTTTGATATCTTAGACGTCGCACAAGCTGAAGCGGCTTATGCCACCGTTATCCAAAATGCGGGCCATGTCGATTGGCTGATTAATAACGCGGGGGTCAGTCAGCGCTCATTAATTATGCAGACCAGTGAGGCTGTTGAGCGCCAATTGATGGAAATTGATTATTTTGCTCAGACCCGACTAACGCGTTTGGTACTACCAGATATGATTGCCCAGGGTGGCGGCAAGGTGGTGATGGTCTCAAGTGTGGCCGGATTACTGGGCACACAATATCGCGGTGCTTATGGTGCGGCCAAAGCGGCCATTCACATGTGGGCCAATAGCTTGCGTGCCGAATTAAGTGAGGACAATATTAAAGTGGCCACCATATTCCCAGGCTTTATCCAGACCAACGTCTCCATCAATGCCCTGACTGCAGATGGCAGCGCTCAAGGCACGATGGATGACGCCACTGACCAAGGCCTAAGTGCCAAAGCCTTTGCCAAGCAAGCGGTGAAAGCCTTGGTTCAAGACGAGGAGTACATTATCGTCGCAGGTCAAAAAGAGAAGTTTGCCACCTTAGTCAACCGGGTATCACCGCCTAAGCTGTATAAACTTATCCGCGGCGCAAAAGTTAAGTAGTAAAGTAAAGTTAAGTAGTAAAGCTGCCACAAAGCCCATTAATAGCGTTAAAATATATCCCCTCCTGCTGATATAAGACGACCTTATATCAGCCCCTCTCCTTTATTTTTATAAAAATATACTTATGACGCCTTTATTCTCCGCACTGTTATCACCCACCGGGTCATCCTCCAACTTATCTGCTTCAAAAGCCATAATGGGCACGCTTATGCTGTCCACTACTGTGATGATGAGCGGCTGTGATCAACCTCCTACCTATGACTATATCAAGGGTGAGACCATGGGAACCAGCTATCACATCACTTTCCAAAACCCAAAAGGGGTGAATCAAGACGAGATTCAGCAAGCCATCGATAAGCGTCTACAGCAGATTAACCTCAGTATGTCGACTTACATGCAAGACTCGACCATCTCTAAATTCAACCGTTTGGGCGCTGGTGAGTCAATCACGGTAGATGCTGATTTTATAAAAGTATTGAATGACTCCAAACAGGTGTATCAACAATCAGGCGGCGCCTTTGACCCTACTGTGATGCCGCTAATTAATCTTTGGGGATTTGGCACAGTAATGACGGCCGAAAGATTACAAAACCCGCCAAGCGCCTCTGAGATAGCCACAGCCAAAGCCCTACTCGACTTTAAAGGTATCAAGCTCACCGAAGATAAGCTTAGCAAAGACAAGCCAAACGTGGCGCTGGACTTCTCATCTGTCGCCAAGGGCTATGGGGTCGATGTGATTGCTGAGGTGCTGCACAAAGACTATAAAATTAATAACTACATGGTGGAAATTGGTGGTGAAGTGTCCACCTCAGGGGTGAACCAAAACGCCCAACCTTGGCAAATTGCCATTGATGCGCCCATCATAGACAGTACCGTCAGCGAGCGTTATACCCTAGCGGCCATTCGTCAGCCCCTCTTAAGCAACAAGCTGCATCTGGCCACCTCGGGCAACTATCGTAACTCGGTGGTGTTCGATGGTCGCCGCTACAGCCACACCATAGACCCCACCACCGGCCAGCCCATTGCCGGCGGTGCGCCCTCTGTGTCTGTCGTGGCAGATAGTGTCTCTTTGGCCGATGCTTGGGCGACTGCTTTGACCGCCATGACTTACGAAAAAGCGCTAGCCACCGCTAAGCAGCATAATTTGGCAGTGCTATTTGTGATACCCAAAGATGGTAAGATCCATGATGAAGTGCCCTCTCTTGAGGAGATTAAAAAGAACAAAGCCGACCCTCTAGCTTCATAGGTATCTACACAAATTTACTAGCCGCATCAGCGAATTGACGTAGTTTGTCAGGGGAATAATGATTTACCAGTTCGTTAAAATTAAGCCACTGGAACAATCCTGCCATCACAGCAGGTGCGGTT
>NZ_CAJHBH010000013.1:0-63406 GCF_904846585.1 Psychrobacter sp. H7-1 | reverse complement strand
TTCATAGTACGATTGGTTATGTGTCGCCTTTTGAGTTTGAGAGACGATACTATGATAGTCTTAATGAGTCAAACAAAGCTGCCTGACTCAAGTAATCCACTCTCCGATATACTCGGGGCGGTTCACAATTTCAATATCTTGGTTATGATAAGACTCAACACATAATGGACTCGAACCATTTCCAGCAATATTTGCTCTAAAAGAACTATGTAATTTCCTTACAACTCTTTTTGTATAACCATCATGCTTCAAGTAATGTAAAAATACAGCATCACCTACAACCCCTAGTTTAGGTATTACAACCGCTTCAGGATTTGCTCTATCAGTGATATTTAAGGCTAGATATTCTTCAACCTTTGCCCAAGTATAAGTAAGCAGGACACGATTGATATGATTAGAAACGCCGTATAAAGCATTAAAGAAAAGCAAAGGATGTATCACATAGTCTATGTCGTTCTGATGCACGACAATCATGGTGTTAGATTCATTATTGATATTAAAAACAGGATAGTTATCTTGATTTATAAAGCGTATTTCATTGCCTTTTATTTTCTTATTAGTTGAGTAAGTCACATTGCTATAGTCACCCTTAAATATTGTTGAAAATGAATCAAATTCAACTTTTTCAGTGGATTTCCCATTCTTCCATATAGAACCTATTGGGAAAGAGCCCATAGCAACTAAAGGAATTTTTCTACGCAATTGATATCCTGTTTTTTTGTTCTCAAAAACTACTTCAACAAGCTTAGTGGAATTATTGCGGTTTGATGCATTAGATATCTCGCGATACCAAATTACAATATATTCATCTTCACTTAACATCGCATTAACGTCAGTATTTTCATCTACCTTGTCAACTAGCAATTCTTTAATTTTAAACTTACCTTTGAAGGAGGTACGACTTTTAGCCTCAAAAAACTTACCCATATTTTCCTCTTTTTAAAATTATGGTTATAGTTTTCAGCAGGGCTTAGTCGGTGGGTAGTGACGTTTATTTCTGAAATTTGACATTTATTTCTGAAATTGACAGCCGCCCCCGACCAAGGCCACCGCCGAAATAGTATGGTGAATTTCGCGAAAGGGGCGAGTGCCATAATGATACTCAGTATTGGCCACAGAATAAGTGCTGGCAACCTCCAGCGCTTCTTCTTCACTTAAGTCTGGCAATATGGTCGGCAATCGAGCTGCCATCAAGGTCTTACCTGAGCCAGGAGGGCCACTAAATAACAATGAATGACCGCCAGCAGCTGCAATCTCCAGTGCCCGTCTGGCATGATGTTGACCTTTTACATCAGCCAAATCCACCTTATAAGCCACTTTCTGCTTAGCCTCTTGCGACACTACGGCTGTCAGTAACCCCTGTTCGCTGCTTGCTGGGTGGGCGCCTAACGGATTGTTTTCTGCCTGCAAATGCTCGCACACTTGTTTTAAGCTCTTGACGGCATAAACCTGCATACCACTTATCCGGCTTGCTTCAATGGCATTGCCTGCCGGAACCATCAGCTTGCGCGCCCTATCATCTGATTTTGCCGCCATGGCTTCGCTTTTTATGGCTCGTGCCACTGCAAGCGCGCCTGATATCTCGCGCAGCTCTCCACTTAATGCCAGCTCGCCAATAAACTCATAAGACTCTAACCACTCAGGCTCAAGCTGACCACTGGCCGCTAAGATACCCATAGCAATGGGCAAATCCAGTCGTGCCTCTTCTTTGGGCAAGTCCGCAGGGGCCAAGTTGAGGGTCAATCGCCGATTGGGAAATTGAAAATCCGAGTTAATCAATGCCGAGCGGACCCTATCTTTACTCTCACGCACTGCCGCTTCAGGAAGCCCCACTATGGTAAGCGCCGGCAAGCCTTGCGATAAATGTACCTCAACCCTAACTTTAGGGGCATGTAGCCCGACGACCGAGCAGGTATGGACTTGAGCAAAAGACATGATAAGCCTTATATAAATAATAATTATTAAATTTTTTTCATTCATAATAAATTATTTATTAACAGTTAGCAAAGCTGCAAACACATTAATTTATGTCTGCCTTAGCCGCGTCCTATCAACGACAGTAATGGTGTTAGAATAAGGGCTTAGATCCTCAAGGTAAGTTTAGGAGCAGGCGGCAGTGAACAAGAATATTAAAGTGGCTATTGGTTGCTTGATTGCTGGCGGCGCTCTGCTTGGCTTATCTACTAATCTGGCCAAATACGCTGGTACAGTGGGGCTCACTCCGCTGGCGTTTGTATTTTGGCCCATTAGTGGGGCCGCTTTTATCTTATTGGTTATCTCTTTGCTGCGCCGTCAGCCGCCCCCTTTAACTCGGCGTAGTCTTGAGTATTATGCTGTGGCTGCCTTAGTCAGTGTTGCCGGCTCTAACTTGATATTTTTCTCAGCCATTCCCCAAGTAGGGGCAAGTTTTGTGGCGCTCATCATCTCACTGCCGCCTTTACTGACTTATTTGGGCGCACTCTTGTTAAAGATGGAGCGCTTTAGTCCAATGCGGGCTGCAGGGGTAGCCGCAGCATTAAGCGGTGCTGGGGTACTGGCTGCTAATAAGCTTGGTGCGCCAAATGCCAGTGTGTTTTGGATTATCGTGGCCTTGTGTGGCCCAGTGCTGCTTGCCATAGGTAATTTGTATCGCACCTTGCGCTGGCCCACAGGCGCCTCACCCAGTGCCCTTGCGCCTGGGATGCTAATAGCAGCAGCGATACAATTGGGTATGCTGGGGTTATTGCCCCACTTTTCACTCACTTTACCTCGCGAGGATCCACTGGCTTTGATGGTATCAATGAGGCTAATTGTACTGCAGTCCTTTGTTTTCGCCGGACAGTTTCAAGTGCTGTTTTTATTACAAAAAGCCGGCGGGCCGGTGCTGCTAAGCTTGCTGGGTTCAACCGCTGCACTGTTTGCGGTTCCTATTGCCATATTTTTTCAAGCAGAAGCGCCGCCTGAGGGACTGCTATGGGGTGCAGGACTTATTGCCCTCGGGGTCACTTTGGTGACGTTAGGTGGCCTAAAAAACAAGCAGGCGCTCTAAAAATTCAACCTTAACAGCCTTAGGCTCTTGGTCTTGCCTTATTTATGCTTAAAAGTGCTCATAACTTGTCGCTCCTATTCCTATATTGCTATTGCCTGGCTATTGACTAAGCCCCCCTACACGATAGAGGTATAGAAAACCGGGCAGATTACAGCTACCTTAGGATAATTTGTTATAATTGATTCGATTTTAACCCTCTCCTCATAGCTCCTGTTTATCGGCTCTCCGATAAGGCCAATCTTATGACTCATTCTGCCATTTTTACAGACCAAGCCAGTCTTCCCCCATCTACTGAGCGTCCGGATTTTTCTCCTAGCAATCCTTATGCCAAAAAACAGTTTGATGCAGCGACCTCTGAGATGCCGCAGTTAGAATATGATCAGGCGTTAATTCATAAATATAATCGTTCAGGGCCACGCTATACCTCATACCCTACTGCGCTTGAGTTTAAGCCCATTGAAGCCGGCGTTGAATTAGAGGTTTTGACCCGCCGCGACCCCAATGCGCCCCTATCGCTTTATTTTCACATTCCCTTTTGTCGCCATCTTTGCTACTACTGTGCTTGCAATAAGATCATCACCAAAAAGAACAGCGATGCCGGTGACTACCTAGCGTATCTAAAAAATGAAGTAAAACAAAAGCGTGCCTTATTACAGCGTCCTGACTCAGGTGGTAAGCCTTATGTCAAGCAGCTGCATTTGGGTGGGGGTACACCGACTTTCTTTAGTGATGAGGAACTGACTGAGCTTTGGCAGTTTTTGCAGACCCAGTTTGAATTTGCGCCCACCTCAGTTGAGCAAGTGAGCGATGAGCACCCAGAAATGGGAGACTACTCTGTAGAGATTGACCCTCGAGAGATTAGAGATACCACGTTGAGCGTGTTACGCAGTTTGGGCTTTAACCGAGTCAGCTTCGGGGTGCAGGACTTGGATGACAAGGTTCAGATTGCGGTGAACCGAGTGCAATCTGAAGCGCTTATCCGTAGTGTGATGCAAGAGACCCGCCGCTTAGGCTTTCAGTCGACCAATATTGACTTAATCTATGGGCTGCCGCATCAAACGCCGCAGACGTTCGCTAAGACGGTACAGACCATTATTGACATCTCGCCTGATAGATTGTCCATCTTTAACTATGCACACCTGCCCGATCGCTTTAAGTCGCAGCGTCAGATTAAAGAGGAGGATTTACCGACACCAGCCGAGAAGCTTGAGATGTTCAGTGATACCATAGCCGCGTTGAATACAGATGGCTACCAGTACATCGGTATCGATCACTTTGCGAAGCCTGATGACAGCATGGCCATCGCTCAGCGTGATGGTATTTTGCACCGCAATTTCCAAGGCTATACCATCTTAGGTGACTGCGACTTATTGGGCTTTGGTGTCTCCTCTATCAGTCAAATTAACAGCACCTTGTATGCCAATAAAGGCAATACCTCTACTCATATTCTACAAAACCACACAGATTTAAAAGAGTATGAGGCCATGGTAGATGCTGGCAAACTGCCGGCGGTACGCCATATCAAAACCAGCATACAAGACCGTCTGCGTGGTTATGTGATTTCCAATCTGTTGTGCCATGATTACATTGATTTTAAAGACTTAAATCAAAAATTTGGGATAGATGCCATCACATTTTTTATTGATGAAATTCAGCAGCTCGGTGAGATGCAGCAAGACCGACTTATAGATATGGATGCTGCCGGTATCCTTATTTTGCCAAAGGGACGCCTGCTTGCCCGCAACGTGGCCATGGTATTTGATAGCTATTTGGCAAGTAAAGAAAAAAACCGCTTCTCTAAAGTGATTTAGTGCTCTAAAAGAGTCGTCATTGCAGCAAAACTCCTAAATAAAGCGGCCAATATAACCCCCTGTTATTGACCTAAAAAAACCGACACCACGTTAGATGGTATCGGTTTTTTTGGTTAAAGCAGCGGTTTTATTTTAAAGATGCCGCCACATCTTGTAATAACGGCGGTATGTCCATCATGCCGGTAATCACTTCAATAAATACCATCTTATCTTTGGCTTTGTCCGCTTGAGACAGCGCTGATTTTAGCTCAGCTGGGGTCGCAGCTTTTAGGGTTAAGCAGTTGTGTTGATTGGCACCAAAAGCTTGAGGCATCACCTGCCAATCACACACAGGAATGTCATTGTAAAGCTCCTCTTCGCCGTGAATGGCACGCTCTACGGTGTAGCCTGCATTATTGATTAATAAAATAACTGGGTTTAGCTGCTCACGAATCATGACCGCCAAATCTTGAATGGTCAATAGCGCTGAGCCATCGCCGATAAGCAGCACACTACGCTTGTTAGGTGATGCTATACCGGCCCCCAAGCTGGCAGGTAATGTATAGCCGATAGAGCCCCACAGCGGCTGACCATAGAAGGTTACCCCTTCAGGCAGACGCACTTCGCTCATGCCAAAATAGGCGGTCCCTTGCTCAGCAAACACTAAGTTATTGCCATCCAAACAATCGGCCACAATATGCCATAAGTCTTTTTGCAGTAGTGGCTCATCATCACCGCCTTGCTGCTGATGCACATCAACTGGCGCAATAAGTGACTTGGCGACCACTTCAATGCCTGATGTTAATACCTCATGCAGTGCTTGTAGCGCATCCTTCATGGCGATGGGAGCAAAGGTCTTATCGGCTACTGTGGCACGCTCTTGATGAATATCGACCACTTTTGAGGTATCAATCTTTTGAGTAAAGCCGGAGGTGGTGGTGTCGGTATAATTAACACCCAATTTAATCAAACACTCCGCATTTTCAATGGCATCTTTTACCGTAGGCTGCGAGGGCTCACCCACATAAACCCCCGCCCAGCGATCACTGTGCTCATCGAGTAAGGTCTTACCCCAAGATAAAGTGGCATAGGGGATTTGAGTGTCAGCTATCAGTGCTTTTAGCTGAGATTGTAGGCCCAGGCGGTGTACCATTAAGTCTGCAATTAAGGTGGTGGCTTTGCCTTCGATATAGCAGCTCAGCTCTTTTTTGAAGTCAGCCAAAGCCTCTTGACTGGTGATGTCCTCTTCACTGTCTTTGAGCTGAGTGGTGGGACGATAAATAGGCAGCTTGGCCACATCAGGTGACAATAATAAATAACCAGGGCGCTGCTTTTTTAGTACCATGCGAATTACCCTATCAATCTCAGAGGCGGCGTTTTCGGCCGTAATCTCAGCTCGGGCCACGCTGACAGGCTCCACCATTTTAATAAAGTGGTTAAATACCCCATCACCTAAGCTGTGATGTAGGCGGCGCTTGCCATCTCTTAACTGAGTATTGGGTGCGCCCACAATATGCAGTACCGGTACATACTCGGCGTATGAGCCAGCAGTGGCATTAATAGCAGACAGCTCACCTACCCCAAAGGTGGTGACCATGGCCGAAAATCGGCGTTCGCGCGCATAGCCATCAGCAGCATAACCGGCGTTTAATTCATTGGTATTGCCTACCCAGCGCAGTTTATTTGAAGCAATAATATTGTCTAAAAAGGCTAAGTTGTAATCGCCTGGCACCCCGAAGATTTCGGTGGCACCCGCTTCAGCTACTCGGTCAAATAGATAATCAGCAATGGTATAGATGGGCTGTGACATAGCATACTCTCTTATTTTAGTTAGGTTTGATTGTTATCACTTAAGTTAAAGAGGGTCATGGGGCACGGCTTATGGTTTAAAATTCCTTTTAATGACCGCCCCTCCTTTTAAGCCGCTTATTTCAGTAAGCGATTCATTTTATCAGTTAACCATTCTATTTGGTGATACCTATTCAAAAAATAAGTAATATGTTATATGAAGTCACAGCTGTGTAAAAATCAGCTCATCTAATAGTATCCGGTCATACGCTTGGGGTGACCACGTACAGCCGGTTAGCATCTATTACCCTCTTCTCGGCATCAAGATATTTATACTCAATCCCTTTGTCTGAATCATTGATGGCAAAGTCATCGTCATTTAATAGCCCCAAAGAACCATCTTGACGCAGCCAAATGCCCTCAAGCTTGTCATGCGGATAATCAATGGCTTTGAGCACATCCACTGCCAATGTTTTTTTGACCGGATAAATACCCAGCTTATCCAGTAGCTGCCAATTAGCCTCATCTTCTGCAATCAGTTGCTCAAGGGTTAAGCCATCAATTAACAGTCCAAGCTGCTCATCTTGAGTCAGTGTGACAGCCAAGTCTGACTTTGCTGCCATATCAGTTAAATGCTCAAAGTCATTGATGTTGGTGGCACAGGCTAAGTCAATTTTGTAAATCAGCTTTTTGGCAGTCGGCTGTTGCCAAGGAAACTGACGATCATGCTCAGCGACATAAAATTGCTGCTCATTAATAGCGGCAAGTGCTGAGTTAACATGATTGACCGCATCCAGTCGATACAGGTATTGCGCAAGCTGCCCTGTTACTAGATTTATCGTTAATAGTCGGGTCAATGCAGATTGCCTGCCCTGCTTATCGGGGTTGTCCATTGAGGACTCCATAAGCCCCACCAGCGTGCTTTGGTCTGGGGTAATGGTCAATGACTCCATACCACGGTTGGTGCGACGCTTGGCCAACTCTGCCGGTAATAACAAGGGTTTATCCCCAGCAATAACGGTATTGCGGTTATCTGCACCAAACGGATTAATCCGCTCAATCTCAACCCCCTGCGCATCATAATGTACCAAATGCGGACCATACTCATCGCTTATCCAAAAGCTGCCATCATTCAATGCCGCCAGCCCTTCAGGATCCAAACCGTTAAGATCGGTTTTTACTGGATTGCTCTGAGGATCATAAGGCCTACTAGGGTCCTTCGTCATCGGCTCACCATGAACATCATAAGGTATCTCATTGGTACCACCAAAAGCCTTGGGGTTAGGCAGTCCACTTATTGGCTGCCCTGCTTTATCTTTTAATACAATTTCTTTAACTTTGATAATCTGACCCTCAGGTTCGACCTGAAATAAGCCGATTTTTGGGCTATAGCTTGGTACCAAAAACTGCTTGCCCTCGCCCAGACTGCCTTTAAAGTCTGAATTGGGACCTCGGTCTGTCAAGGCGTAAAACTGATTGGCATTGGTGGGATGAGCGGCCGCATCCGACCCAAATCCGCCGCCACGAATCTCAAGTGGGGTGCCAGGATAAGCGGCATTGTCATGGGTGGTATCCAAGATATCATAAGGCAATGGCGCACCTTGAGTGATGGGATGTAAGTCAGTATTTGACATAGCTCACCTTCTTTTAGCTTAGTATGCTTTTAGCTTAGTATGAATATAGGAGGATAAGGCAACTTGGCAAGACACAACACAGCCCCTTTGCCGCTTAGACACCTCTTATTACTTTTGCCGAACATACACAGCTCGCGTCAAGTAACTGGCAAGTAAATGGGTTGTGCTAAGCGCATCGAAGCGTAGGCTCAATGGATAAAATAAAGCCGCACCTTAAGGTTGAAACTTATTGCCCACCATGCCTTTTACAGTACTTAAGATATCGGCAGGCAATACCACCGTTTTGGCATTGTCCGACTCGGCCAGCTCACGCATGGCCTTGATATACTGCTCACCCAATAGATACACCACAGGCATCTCCTCTTTGCCCATCGCTTGATTGATTAAGCGAATAGATTCCTCTGACCCTTTGGCCAGTACCACTTGAGCTTCTGCATCACGGCGTGAGGCTTCAAGACGGCCATCAGCTTCTAAGATAGCCGCTTGTTTTTGACCATCGGCACGCGTTACGGTAGCACGGCGTTGACGCTCAGCGGCAGCCTGCTCTTCCATAGCGGTTTGCATCGTGTCTGATGGGTTAATGTCTTGAATTTCAACTGTTTTTAGAGTAATACCCCAATCGGCGATATCCTCTGAGATGGCATGCTTAAGCAAGGCTTTAATCTGATCACGGCTCGATAAGGCACTGTCTAAATCCATCTCACCTATAATAGAGCGCAGTGAGGTTTGTACTAAGTTACGGATACCATGCTCATAATCTTCAATACCATAGACCGCTTTTTCGGGCTGTACGATGCTGATATAAGCCACGGCGTTGGCAATAATGACCACGTTATCGCGGGTAATCACCTCTTGTGAAGGGATGTCTAACACGATGTCTTTGGTGGTGAGCTTATAAGCCACATCATCCACATAAGGAATAATTAAGTTTAAACCCGGCTCTAAGGTTTGATGATACTTACCTAGGCGCTGCACAATCCACTTATACCCTTGCGGCACAATTCTGACGCCTTTAAAGATGGTAAACACCACCAAGGCCACCAAGACAATCATCACGATACTCAAACTGTTCATATGCCACACTCCTGCTGTTTATATTTATAACTATTGATTTTTATTATTTATCACTGATAACGACCATGGCTGATCTAGACTAATGTTAGGTTAATAGTAGTTAGGTTAATAATAGTTAGGTTAACAATAAATGGGGCAAATAGCGCTTTGCTGATGCTCTGTCAGCGCCGTTACCGTTAATGTGCTATAGGTACCGAGCCAGGTAGAGGCGCCACAACCAGCTCATTACCCATAATATCCACCACAACCACGCGTTGACCCACCTCTAGCGGTTCATCACGGCTGCGACATTGCCATTCAGCAGCGCCCACGATAGGTACGCTAAAGCGCACCGTACCGGTTTGGTTGTCAGAGGGCGCTCTAATAATCATCCCTTTTTCACCGATGATAATGCTGCCACCCAGACCGGCTTTGGTACGATCGACCGATAAAGGCTTGATATATTTAAACCAAATAAATACCATCAGCACAGACAGTATTAACCACAATACAATCTGAATCACTACAGGTACCGGAAAAAGCCAGCTTACCAAGGCAACAATAAGGGCTGCTACCCCAAACCATAAGGCTGCAAATGTGGTTAGAAACATCTCTAAGATAATTAATATCCCACCAAGAACCAACCAATGCCAAGGCTCTATCTGCCACATAACCGTATCCTTAATTTAAATATTATGTTTATTATTAATTATTAGCACGCCCCTTATACTATCACTTTTAGCGGCGGTTAGTAGCGCGGATGTTTTCAGGTTTTGTGGCCGTCAGTCTTAATTTGCCAACTGCCATTTGCACAAAAAAAACGACCGCCGAAGCGATCGTTTTTTAGTTGTCTGCGTCATTGATTTAAATTTGCTAGACAGTGTAATGGCATTCAGCGTGATTAGAACTTAAAGTTAGCGCCTAAAGTAACCCCTTCAGATCTTAGATCACCTAGGCCAGCTACTTTATCTACTTTTGGATACCATTCATAAGCCAACTCAACGGCAGCATTCGGTGCTAGGTTATAACCAAAGCCTAGACCACCACCAATACCCACATCAGAGCTTGAGGTCTTGCCGCCAACCAGTTTGTCTTCTACTTTGATTTTGTTTTTTGCAACACCAACACGGCCTTTGGCGTATAACTCTGTATTTGGGAAAGCATGGTCATAAGTGGCATATAAACCATAGTTTTCTGCTTTATATTCTTTGCGATCAGTATCTGTTTTAATTAAATCATTTTTTTCGGTGGTGAGGTACTCAGCTTCAACCCCAATACCTTGGTTAGATTTCACACCAGTATATACACCGTATGAAAATGCTTTGTCTTTGGCATCATCTAAATCGAACTGGCCAACTTTGGCACCGATATAAGGCTGTGCAGTCATACCATTGTCATAGTTCACGGCAGCTTGTGCACCCACAGTCATTAATGAGCCAGCAGCTAAAGCAAGTAGAGTTTTTTGTAAAGTTTTCATGGTCTTCTCCTTTGAGATTATCATTTCTGTGATTGGGATGAGCCCTCTAAAGCCATGATTTGTCATTGATTGATGGCTTTATTGATGGCTTAACGGCCTATCCCTTTCGCTATGATTAAATAGTAACAAAATATTTCGAAATGATTGTAGTGCTTTGGGGCCTTCATTGTTACCAATTGCAAGCAAAAATTTCTATAAAAAACAAACAGTTATTAGATAAATTGATAATAGAAAAGCTGAAAATCTCATCACATTTAACACATAAAAAAGCGACCGCCGCAGCGATCGCTTGTTTGTGGTGTCTTGTCTTATTAGCGCTAAGTACTGACTTTAGCGATAAGCACTAACGCCTTTGTCGCTACTTAGAGTTTAGATCACCTTAGAACTTAAAGTTAGCCCCTAAGGTAACGCCTGAAGCATCTAGGTTACCTTTATCAGCCACGTTATCTACCTTTGGATACCAGTCATAAGCCACTTCTACCGCAGCATTAGGAGCAAGGTTATAACCTAGACCTAGACCACCGGCGATACCTGTATCTGATTTTTTACCATCGTATCTATTGTAAGCTAATGATTTAGAGTCGATGTCTACTTTGTTTTTAGCCACACCTAAACGACCTTTGGCATACATTTGCGAGCCTGGGAAGGTATAGTCATAAGTACCGTATAGACCATACACATCAGCGCTATATTCAGACTTATTAGCACCACGTGTGAAGTCTTCATCATTAGTGGTCATATATTCAGCTTCGACACCGAAGTTTGGGGTGAATTTAGCACCACCATAGATGCCATACGACATGGCTTCGTTGTCTGCTTTGTCTAGATCATACTGACCAATTTTTGCACCGATATAAGGCTGTGCAGTCATACCATTACCATAGTTCACGGCAGCTTGTGCACCCACAGTCATTAATGAGCCAGCAGCTAAAGCAAGTAGAGTTTTTTGTAATGTTTTCATGATTTTCTCCTAGTATTGTTTTCGATGAAAGAAAGGGTTAAAGCATTTAAATCAAACACCTATAACCGTATCTGTTTAAATCCCTTCTTTTTATCTATACCTATATAGTAACAAAATATTTCGAAAACTGTGTCGATGCTTGGTAGTGTAGATGTTAACTTTTGCTACCAAATCTATCCATGAGAAACATAGCCTTAGCCAAGTCAAACACATAGTCTCAAATACATAGTCTTAGATACTTTTAAGCAGCGATAGCTACTATTTTTGATAAGCCAAGGTTAACAGTCGCTGTGAGTGAGATAAGCCATAAAAAAAGCGACCACCGAGGTGATCGCTTTTTTTGTTGGCCAGATCGGCCAAACTATTTAGGTATTTTCAAGCAAGTTAGATTAGAACTTGAAGTTAGCACCTAAAGTGATACCAGAAGCATCTAGGTCTCCTTTGCTACCTACATTTTCAACTTTTGGATACCAATCGTAAGCCAACTCTACTGCTGCATTAGGAGCGATGTTGTAACCTAGACCTAGACCACCTGCAATACCAGTGTCAGAATGCTTGCCGTTATAGCTTGCAACTTGGCCAGCAACGTTTTTAGCATCTACGTCTACTTTGTTTTTAGCAACGCCTAAACGGCCTTTAGCGTACATTTGTGAGCCTGGGAAAGTGTAGTCGTAAGTACCGTATAGGCCATATACGTCAGCACTGTATTCAGAACCAGGAGCAAAGTCTTCATCACTGGTGGTTAGGTATTCAGCTTCAATACCGAAGTTTGGTGTGAACTTAGCACCACCATAAACGCCATATGATAATGCTTCATCGTCTGCATCATCAAGGTCGTATTGACCAATTTTAGCACCGATGTAAGGCTGAGCGGTCATGCCATTACCATAAGTAATCGCTGCTTGTGCGCCAGCAGTCATTAATGAACCAGCAACCAATGCTAATAAAGTTTTTTGTAATGTTTTCATAGTATTCTCCAATTAAAAGTATAGCGATTCGCATCAGTATAAGAAAATTATTCTAAACACGTCGCTGTATCGATGAGCCTATAGTAACAAGATATGTCCGATTTTTATGTCGCTATTTGATAGCGGCAATGTTAACTTTTGAAAGTAAATATATCTTTTTAAAACAAACTCTTAATCTTAGATTCACACCCAAAGCGACTGCCCGAACAATCGCTTTGGTTATTTATGAAAATTAACAAGGTTTTGATATTCAATTACTGGTGTTAAACAATCACTCTTGCCTAGCGGTTAAATACCAAGGTTAGAATTTAACGTGAGCACCTAAGGTAACACCGCTGGCATCGATATCGTCACCACGTGTGTTTTCAATAGAAGGGTACCAGTTGTACATAGCTTCGATAGAGGCATTCTGTGCCACGTTAAAACCTAGACCTAAGCCACCTGCGATACCTGTTTCAGAGCCAGAATCTTTATAAAGATTTGAGTTCTTGCTTTCCACATCGACTTCATTCTTAGCGACACCCACACGGCCTTTAGCATATAAGCCACCTGTGTTAGGGAAGGCATAATCATAAGTACCATACAGGCCGTATACATCAGCTGAGTATTCTGTACCTGGACCGAAGTCTTCATCACTGGTAGTTAGGTATTCAGCTTCAACACCTAGGTTTGGTGTGAATTTGGCACCACCATAGACACCATATGAGGTGCCTTTGTCTTTCGCACCATCAAGATCATATTGACCCACTTTAGCACCGATATAGGGCTGAGCTGTCATACCGTTACCATAGCTAACAGCCGCTTGAGCGCCTGCCGTCATTAGGGTACCAGCAGCTACCGCAAGTAGGGTTTTGTTTAAAGTATTCATAGTCTTCTCCTAAAAAGTGAGTCAACAAACAGCCTTTAAAAAGCTTATTTGTTATCCATGAATCTATAGTAACAAGATATGTCAAAGGTTCTGTCAGTGTTTGATAGGCATGAAGTTATTTTTTACGAGGATTAGTTATTTGGTGCGTTACAATCCTAGATTTATGAAAACTTTTGTTACATTTACCCCTTTTAGCAATAAAACAGATATATTGTCCAATCTTTTGGACGATTGACGGGCCAAAATAAGCCTTTTATATCAATAAAAAATCAAGGATGGACATCGATGAGCAGCCCCACAAGCTCAAGCGTTGCGGCGCTACTAGACACTTTAAAATCAAAAGAGCAGTACCGAAAGCTGCCTGGTATCAGACATGAAAACCAATGGATTGTTTTAGATAATAAGCAGCTATTAAATATTTCAAGTAATGATTATCTGGGGCTTGGTAATGATACCCAGCTACAATCGCAGTTTTTGAGTGATTTGCAAGCGATGCCGGATAGCCAGAGGCCTAAGATGGGTGCCACCTCTTCTCGGCTGTTGACCGGTAATCACAGTCAACTTCCCTTATTAGAAGCGGAGCTGCTAGAGTGGTATACACTTGCTTTGCCAGAGGCGCAGCGCTCAACGTGTAACAAATCTGTGTTGGTGGTCAATAGCGGCTATCACGCCAATATAGGTATCTTGCCAGCACTGGCTAAGCTGCCGCTTAATACCTTAATATTGACCGACACGTTAATTCACGCCAGCCTTATAGATGGTGTGCGCCTTATTGGCAACAAGCACCCACACTGTACCTATCAGCGCTATCGCCATAATGATATGCAGCACCTAGCCACTTTGATTGAGCAGGCGGGTGATGAGATACAACGCATTATTGTGGTCACAGAAAGTATCTTTAGTATGGATGGTGATCGAGCCAACTTAAAAGCCTTAGTCAAGCTCAAGGCCGGCGACCCTCGCATTGAGCTGTATATTGACGAGGCACATGCAGTGGGTGTGCTCGGATATAATGGACTTGGACTTGCTGAAGAAACTCAGACATTAGAGGATATAGATTATATCGTGGGTACTTTTGGCAAAGCCTTTGCATCGATGGGTGCTTATGTGATTTGTGATGCCTCTGTTCGAGAGTGGTTGATTAATCAAATGCGCTATTTTATCTTTAGTACGGCGCTACCGCCCATTACCCACTGCTGGACTCGATTTATTTTGGCCAAAATGCCTTCGCTATATCAATCACGCAGTCACTTAGCCAATATATCACGCCGCGTATCTTACGCCATTCACAATGACTCAGCTGCGCAATATGAGTCGCCCATTATTCCTTATATATTAGGCGATAATGCCAGCGCTATAAAAAAAGCTCAGGCGCTGCAGCAAGCAGGATTTTATGCCCTGCCCATTCGTCCGCCGACTGTGCCTGTAGGTACCTCACGCATTCGACTGGTCATGAATGCTAAGCTCACCGATGATGACTGTAGCCGGCTTATTGAGCAGTTATCTGGTTCATAAGACAACGAAATCACTAGCCGCTTAACCAGCCATTTAATCAGTCGCTTAACCAGCCGCTCAGTAAGTTAAGCCGTTAGACGATTGATTATTTAGCTCTTATCAATTGTGATTTTCCCATAAAAAAAAGACCGTGCTAATAGCACGGTCTTTTTTATACCGCTTACCTTTTTTATACCGCTTACTAAGTTGATAACTGAGGTAAGCGAGATACTTTATAAGCTTACTTTTTGTCGTCTTCGTTGACTTCAGTAAACTCAGCATCCACCACATCATCATCAGCGGCATTGGCTTCAGTAGCATCGGCTTGAGGTGCTGCACCTTCTGCGCCTTGGCCTGCTGCGTAAATCTTCTGACTGATTGGCAAGAAAGCATTGTCTAAAGCTTCAAGCTTGGCTTTGATGTCATCATGGTCATCTTCTTTAGCAGCCAACTCTAGATCACTGATGGCAGTTTCAACTGAAGTTTTTTCTTCTTCAGTAACTTTGTCTTCAGCATCTTTTAGCGCTTTTTGGATGGCATGGATGCGACCATCAGCCTCGTTACGCACTTGAGCTAGTGCTGCGAATTTTTCATCTTCTGCAGCGTTGGCTTCTGCGTCACGTACCATTTGCTCGATTTCTTCATCCGATAGACCAGAGTCGGCTTTAATCTGGATGCTTTGCTCTTTACCAGTACCTTTGTCTTTGGCTGAGATGTTCATGATACCATCAGCGTTGATGTCAAAGGTTACTTCGATCTGAGGCATACCACGAGGTGCTGGTGGGATATCAGTTAAGTTGAACTCACCCAATAGCTTGTTTTGGGCTGCAACTTTACGCTCACCTTGGAACACTTTAATGGTTACCGCAGGCTGGTTATCTTCAGCGGTTGAGAACACTTGTGATTTTTTGGTAGGAATCATAGTGTTTTTCTCAATGATGCCGGTCATAACGCCACCCATGGTTTCGATACCTAGGGTTAGTGGGGTTACGTCAAGTAGTAGTACGTCAGTTTTGTCGCCTGATAATACTGCACCTTGAATGGCTGCACCAACCGCTACCGCTTCATCAGGGTTCACGTCTTTACGTGGCTCTTGACCGAAGAACTCTTCTACTGTTTTTTGTACCAGTGGCATACGAGTCTGACCACCAACTAAGATAACGTCATCGATATCGCTGGCTTTAAGGCCGGCATCTTCTAACGCTACTTTACAAGGATCAATCGTACGTTTTACCAAAGCTTCGGTTAAGGCTTCAAGCTTAGAGCGGCTGATAGTCACTACCAAGTGCTTAGGACCACTAGCATCTGCAGTAATATAAGGTAGGTTTACTTCAGTGCTTTGTGCGCTTGATAGTTCAATTTTCGCTTTTTCAGCAGCTTCTTTTAGACGCTGCATCGCTAGTGGATCACCTTTTAAGTTGAAGTTTTGCTCTTTTTTGAACTCTTCAACCAGATAGTCGATCAAGGCTAAGTCGAAGTCTTCACCACCTAAGAAAGTATCACCGTTGGTCGACAATACTTCGAACTGCTGCTCACCATCAACATCAGCGATTTCGATGATTGATACGTCAAATGTACCACCACCTAAGTCATAAACAGCAACGGTGCTATCGCCTTTTTTCTTATCCATACCATAAGCTAAAGCTGCGGCAGTCGGCTCGTTGATGATACGCTTAACGTTTAGACCCGCAATTTTACCGGCATCTTTAGTGGCTTGACGCTGTGAATCGTTAAAGTAAGCAGGTACAGTTACTACCGCATCAGTTACTTTTTCGCCTAAGTAGTCTTCTGCTGTTTTTTTCATTTTTTGTAGGATTTCAGCAGAAATCTGTGGTGGCGCCATTTTTTTGTCGTTTACTTCTACCCAAGCATCACCGTTGTCTGCTTTAACGATTTTGTATGGCACCATACCGATGTCTTTTTGTACCACTTTGTCATCAAAGCGGCGACCGATAAGACGCTTAATAGCATATAAAGTGTTGTTTGGGTTGGTGACTGCCTGACGTTTTGCAGACTGACCTACTAAGATTTCGCCATCTTTATAAGCGATAATTGAAGGGGTAGTGCGTGTGCCTTCAGCGTTTTCGATGACTTTAACTTTGTCACCTTCCATCACTGCAACACAAGAGTTGGTTGTACCTAAATCAATACCAATTGTCTTAGCCATAATATAAAACTCCAAATCATTTCTTGTTTGTGTTTATTTCAATGTTAGCATTTGGCTTACTGTTCATGCTGTCCGTGGTTCATGCCACAACTGTGTAAGCCTTGCTTGTTGTCTTTATATATCGGTTTAGTGCGTCTATTTTTCAAGCCAAATTCAACACAATTGCGCAATTTATTGTCATTTTTTGCATTTTCACCTTTCATATGCCCTTATAAGCGACTGATTTATTTGGTCATCCTGCCGCAGAGATGGGCCTCAGGCAAAACGGTTGATGACTTATTGACCGACTTTAACCATCGCAGGGCGCAATAGACGACCGTTTAAGGTATAACCTTTTTGTAGAACCTCACCCACAGTGTCAGCTGGCGCTTCAGGATCAATGCCCACCGCTTCGTGTAGCTCTGGATCAAACTTAGCGTTTTGTGGGTCTACCACTTCTACGCCTTGCTTATTTAATACGTTTAAGAAAGATTTATGGGTAAGTTTTACACCCTCTAAGATGGCGTCATCGGCATCATCATCGGCTTGGACGCTGACAATGGCACGCTCTAAGTTGTCCACAACTTCTAATAACTCTTTAGCGAATTTTTGTAGTGCAAACTTACGGCTTTTCTCAGTTTCTTGTTCCATGCGTTTTTGAGCGTTATAGGCATCGGCATTGGCGCGGGCTTGGCCTTCTTTGGCCGCTTTTACCTCACCTTCTAATTCTGCAATACGTGCCTGATAAGTGCTCACATCAATATCACTGTGTACCACATCATTATCGCCGCCATTGGCCTCTGGATTAAACTCATTTAGGGTCTCTTCTAAGATGGTCTCTGAGTGGCCAACATTGTCATGTACTGGATTGTCTTGAGGATTATTCGCTTCATTATTACTCATGGTTTTCTCTCCTTATTGGCTTAAGTAGCTTATATAGCTTAATGGGTATAGCTTAATGGGTCACTTATTAAATTTATGAATAAAAAGGGCAAAGGAAGCAGACGTTTTAATTTTTTTGCAGTCTGCTGATTTAATGCCCTGTGCACACATCTTTTGTGGTATAAGTTTTTATGCTCAGCAGCTTAATTTCATTATTTCCCGCTTTAATGCTAAATAGCAGGGGGGATCATCTTTTGTTAATGTTTTGGATGGTAACTGCTTGATAAAGGCCATGAGCCAAAATTTCAACCCCTAAGCACAAACTTAACACAATCCTATAACAAGACTGTGGCGTTTTTGCCCTAAAATTAGTGCAAGACTTGTCATTACCATACCTTATTTTGTTATGTCACTGTGTTATTGAGAGTTTGATGACTTGCCCTTTTTTATTATCCAACCGATAGGATTTCACTGTTATGCCATCGCCGCTATTTGCCGCCTCATCCACTCACCCCCAAGTTGCCCACGCTGATGGACATCAAAGGGGCCGTGGCCGTTATGCCAAAGTGCTTGCCATGGCGATAGTGGCTGCGTCGCTCGCAGTGGTCGGCTGTGATGGAGCGACTCAGGGTGAACAGCAGCAGGCTGAGGTTCAGATTTTGGACAATAAAATCGTGGTCAGTCACGACCTGATTCATACCAGTATTCCAGAGCGCTATCAGCCCAGCTACAACCTTGTCGGCGACTTAGTGCCGGTTAACAGTGTTGACTTGACTGCCCCTTATCACATCGTGTCAAGCACGCTTGAGGTGGCAAAAGGTGATAGCGTGCAACCAGGGCAAGTGGTGGCCAGACTTGAAGCAAAAGTTGCTGAAAATGAGCTGCCTTTTATTGGTAATGACTTTCTGGAGGTGTATCAGGGCGATAAAAAAATAGACGCACAATCCACTCAAAACAGTGCCACCAAGCGCACCGTAAAATCAAGCGGTACTGGTAGTATCAGCGGCGTAGGCGTGGCCGTCAGTGCCACCAGTGATACGGCCGATGATGCTCAGCGCTCATCCGCTGTAGATAAGCCCATACAAGACAGTAAGACTCAAAGCACTGAGATAAACACACCTCAGCAGGCAAATAAATCCCAACGCTTGGTGGAGGTGACCTTGGTGCTCAAGTCACCCATTGCTGGTAAAGTGACTAATATACAAAGCACAGCTATACAAAACACAGCTGCCACACAAAATACAGCGGCGCCCAAAGATACCACTGAGAGCGCCGATAACTCCAAAGGCGCAACTGATGAAGTCAACACCTCTGCTGCGCTACCCTCGCCTATTATTACTGTGGCCAATACTCGGGTGCTACAATTAATCGCACAATTGCCACTGGAAACTCAGTCACAGTTGTCCGTTGGTAAGCCGGTGAACTTTACTGTGTTTGATTTGCATAAAGAATTTACTGGTCAAATCAGTCACATTACCCCCGATGCCAATAACCACACTTTGACGGTACATGCGCCTTTGATTGCTGGTGAAAACACAGCGTCACTACTCAAACCTGGCATGCGCGCCTCGATGAGCATTGAATATGGTCAAATTGAGCTTGGTGTGCGCTTGCCGCGCGAGGCCATTCATGAAGCCAACTTACAGCCGCTGACTAAGAAAAACCCTCGCCCTACCACACCCATTCATGGCTATGTGTGGATTGTGGGACAGGACCAAAGCTTGTCATACACGCCCGTTCAAGTGGTGGAGTACTTTGCCGATTCAGATCAATTCTTAGTCAGTGGCATCAGTAATGAAAGCTTGGTCTGTCTGGCAGATTTACCCAAAGATTCCGATGGCAAAATACTTTCGGTTCAATAAAATACTTTTGGTTCAATAATGATAAAAAATGCACATGAAATGACAAATCATTGGTTGTTTTGGGGCTTTTGGGTCATGGCCAATGCTCTTGCCAGCTTTATGTGGGGCAGCATTGTATTAAGTGCGATACCTGCAGCCTTTGCCGGCATGTTGCTTGGGATTGTGGTATTTATCCTAGTATATGGCACCCTTGATGCCTATCTTATCAAGCAGAATCTGAGCAGATGGCACGATGCATTGCGCCGAAGTGTGTATATTAAGGCGGGTTTACAGCTTATGAATGTGTTTTTGGCATTTGGCTGGCCCGCTTCTCCTGAGCTGTGGTCCGGTATTATTTCGGTGGGTATTACTCAAGATCGACTGGGTATTGCTCAGAACCATTATCCATTTGGGTTTGCACTGCTCAATACGTTGTTGACCGGCGCCATTTTATCGCTAATGGTCGCCGCGCTTACTGCGATTATTTTCTTTATTAGAAAGAAGCACGAAAGCCGTTAAGCCGGTAAAGTCTATTAAATAACAGGTCAAATAACTGGCCATAGCCTCATTGATATTTTATTGATGGTTTCACGTGAAACATAAATAAGCGCTAATGATCGACCCATATCTTTAATGACTGTTCCACGTGAAACTTTATCTTAATCTGCAGATGATTTAAGACAGCTTTTGCGCCATCAAAGCTTGTTTGAGTGCAGTATGTTTAAATACAAAGCCAGTATCTAGTAGATGCTTTGGCAATACCTTTTGGCCTTCAATTAACAAGCCTGACATCTCTCCGAACATCAGCTTCAACACGGCTTTAGGCAAAGTCATAAAAGTCGGACGCTTTAACCAACTGCCCACAATCTGGGTAAACACTGCATTACTAAGCGGATGCGGCGCCGTTAAATTATAGACAGTGCTATCGGCATAATGCTCATTCGCCGTATGCTGCGCCATAATATGCACTGCCGCTCGAACCCAATCGTTCAGACTAATCCAGCTCATGATCTGATTACCATCCCCCAACTGACCACCCAGCCCCATTTTAAAAGCAGGCAAAATCTTGGCCAGCATACCGCCGCTGGGATGAATCACTATGCCTGTGCGTAGGATAACTACCGGTACCTTAAAGTCTAACGCTTGCTTAGCTTTAGCCTCCCAAGCCTCACACAATTGATGGGCAAAATCTGCATCACCTTTACCCTCAAAGCGACTGCTTTCATCAAGTGGCGTCTCGCCTTGGTCTCCATACCAGCCTATGGCTGAGCCGCTAAGTAGCAGTTTAGGTTTGACCGAGGTACGGCTTATATAATCTAATAAAGCTTGGGTAGGCTTAAGCCGGCTTTGCAGCAGCAACTGCTTGCGCTCATCACTCCAACGTTTGTCCGCTATGCCTGCCCCAGCCAGATTGACAATCACATCAAAGGTGGACTGCGTGGTTTGTAATTGCTCATAACTCATTAAGCTCACAAAGCTTGGGTGCGGCTGGCTGGCGTCTCGAGTCAGCCAAGTTATGTGAGTGTCTGAGTATTGAGAATCTTGTTCTGTGCCTTGGGCATCTTGTAAATATTGGCTTAATGTCTGACCAATAAATCCAGAACCCCCACTAATTAAAATATTCATACCTCATCCTTGTGTTATCAAACCTATATTAAGTAGCGGGCACAGTAGGATAAAAGACTAACGAATCACCTGCCCGCTTGATGCATCACTGATCTGACTAGGTAGCACATAGCCTAAAGTCTCTCCTTGTAGATACGCTATGTCTTGCCCAAAGTAGGCATAGGCCTGCTCAAAACTCTTAGCTGGAGAGTCTCCTGATGGGTTACAGCTGGTTGAGACCACTAACCCATAAGGGTTGGCAGAGCTGACCATTTGCTGACACAGCTGAGCAATAAGTGGATGCGCAATCACTCTAACCGCAATAGAATCATGTTTGCCGGTAATCCAATAAGGTACCAAAGCATCGGTGCCAGGTTGGTGTGGGTCATGAGCCTTGCTAGCATTAGCCTTTTGAGCACCAATATCTTGAGTATTCGTATCTTCGTTATCCGCTTCTGTTGTGGCGCTAAACTGAGCCGTCTTTAAAGGCAATAGCCAAGTGTGCGCCTGCTGAGTGTGTGCTGCATTCTCCTCACTTGCTCGCGTTGACCAACTGGCTATGATTTGCTGCTGACGACTCTGGGGTAATTGCTGTAATAATGGCCTGATACGCTCAATGCTGTCAGTCACCACGATCATCCCCTTCTCGCTTGGCCTGTTTTTTATGGCCAATATCTGCTCAACGGCTTGTTGGTTATAAGCATCACAGCCTATACCCCAGACGCTTTCGGTGGGATAAGCCAGAAGTTTGCCTTGCTGTAGCCATTGTGCGGCTTGTTCAGGGCTTGTGGTGGTAGCGCCATTCGGCTCAGTAGTAGCATTCATAGTTTCAGACTTCATTGACACAATAGACCGCCGATAAGCCATCTATTTGATAGGGATAAAAAACCGGCAAAACAGTTTAAACACGCTGATAACGACCGCCGACCTCAGCGACCGCACCCATTAACTCAAGCTCCATGAGTTGACTTAATAAGGTAGCGGTATCTAGTTGGGTCTTATTGATTAAGGCATCTAGGTCCTGCGGTTCAAATTGGATATGTACCCACAAAGGCTGCAGGTGCTCAGAAATAGTAACAGACTTCTGCGCTTTTAAAATAGGATTCACGTTATCTTTGGGTGTCGCAGTGGTATCAGAGCTCACTGCATTGGAATGCTTTGTAGGGTGTGAAGTAGCATTGGCATGAAAGTGGTCTGAACTGTTGCCATATATAGTGTCTTTGGCCTGCGATATCTGCACAGGTGTCACCAATTGATGGCACAAATCACTCACAATTTGATCAGGATGATACACCAAGGTCGCACCCTCTCGAATCAGATGATGCCCCCCTTGAGCATTAACATTATCAATGTCACTAGGTAGCGCAAACACTTGCTTGCCCTGCTCTGAGGTAAGGCGTGCAGTAATCAATGAGCCACTTTGTAGCGCCGCTTCGGTTACCACAGTACCAAGACTTAAGCCGGCGACAATTCTATTGCGCCTAGGAAAGGTGTGTTTGTGAGGCGGTGTGCCTGGGAACAGCTCACTGACTATACAGCCACCCTCTGCAATCATCCGATCAAACAAGGCCTGGTGCTGCTTGGGATAACAGACATCTATGCCGGTACCCATCACCCCCACGCTGCGCCCGGCATATTCAGCAGACTGAGATAAAGCACCTAAGTGGGCCTGGGCGTCTACCCCTTGAGCCAAACCACTACAGATAATAAAACCAGACTTTGCCAAATATTGAGCGATATCAAAGCTAAAGCGCTGCGCTTTTGGTGTCGGCCTACGACTGCCCACAATGGCTATCTGTGCTTGATTCAAACGCTGCTTATTGCCTCGATAAAACAACAAAGGTGGTGGATTAAATAGACCAAGCAGCTGCTGCGGATAATCAGCCTGTTGTTGAAACAGCAACTGAAACTCGCCCGCGGCCATGCGCTGTTCAAGCTGCGCGATAAACTGAGCATCCTCCTCCTGACTTGCCTGCGCATGCCGATCAAGATGCTTTTTATGAATACCTAAGTTTTGCCATTGACTCCTGCCTGCTTGTAGCGCCTGCTGCGCCGTCTCAAAGTGAGCAATCAGTTTATAAAAGGCAGATAAAGAGGTGTTTACCCGTTGCCATAATAAAAGTATAGCGGCTTTCTCTGTCGTTAATGCAGGTTCAAGTGCTGTCATATTATTTACCAGTTTTTATAGTAGAGTCAGCGAGCTGTTAAACGGTTACGGCGCTAACCTCACTAAGCCTACATTTCTCGCTAAGCTTACATTTATAGACCTGATGCTCGGTTGCCTTGTCACCATTTTAGACGTCTTTGACTATAGCGTTATGTTGTCTTCTTATCTTTATACTCCGACACCTCTGACACTTATGTTTAGTATGTCTATCCTGATTTAAAGAAGCGTACTCTCCGTTAGCACCATAGCATTGGAGAGTTATCAGTGTATAGGTTATCCACCATCATTGTTTGGTTTTAATCATCATTATAATGATTAAAATAAATCCTTATTTTCTATATGGTTATCTGTACTTAATAAAACCTTACTGATACAATGGATTTAAAACTACTTAATACTGAATAAACTATTTCACACGTCAATCAATATAGCCCATTTCAGTCAATACAGCCCACGTTGCTAACTTTCACTTATTCTTAGTCACAACAGGTACACATGCTATGGCTAACGCTCATCAAAATAACCCCAGAAAGGAAGTCACTTATGCTCATGTCGGCGTGATTGGTTTCTTACTACTTGTCTTGCTAATCGCCCTTTCTGGATGTTTTCGTCCAGGCGGTCAACACGTCGTATCTAATGAGTCAGAAGATACGCAAGACACAGAGCTAGGTGCTGAGAGCGCCAGTAATACTGATGTAAAGCCGCTTATCAGCGTTCGTGATGAGCCTGTCGAAACCATTACAGTAGAGGCGATTGAATCGCCTAAAAAAGTAGAGCTGGGTAAAATGCTGTGGTTTGATACCCGCTTATCAAAATCAGGTACCTTGTCTTGTAACAGCTGTCATGACCTTGCCAAAGGCGGTACAGACAACATCCCAACCTCAGTGGGTCATAACTGGGCCGAAGGGCCAATCAACTCGCCGACAGTGTTAAACAGTCGCTACTTCTTGGCACAGTTCTGGGATGGACGCGCCAAAGACTTGATGGATCAGGCCGGTGGTCCAATTGAAAATCCAATAGAGATGGCATCGTCTCATGAGTATGTTGAACAGGTTTTAAACTCAATCCCAGAGTACAAAGCCTTGTTTAATGAAGCTTATGGCAGAAGTGGTGATGTCACCATCGATCAGGTAACCGAGGCAATTGCCTTATTTGAGGATACCCTTGTGACACCGAATTCACGCTTTGACCAATGGCTTGCCGGCGACGATAGTGCCATCAATAAGCAAGAGCTAAACGGCTACAAGCTATTTAAAGACAGTGGCTGTATCGCTTGTCACAATGGTGCGACATTAGGTGGCAGCTCGTTCCAAAAGTTTGGGGTCTTTGAGAAGTACACCACACAAAACCTATCTGAAGGACGCTACGCCGTTACTGGAAAGGAAGAAGACAGACACGTCTTTAAAGTACCGACACTGCGTAACATTGAGCTCACCTATCCATACTTCCATGATGGCCAAGTAGACTCATTGGCAGAGGCGGTCAATATTATGGGTAAAATTCAGTTAAACCGTACCTATGAACCCCAAGAGACCGAAGACATTGTGGCATTTTTGAAGACGCTAACTGGTGATCAGCCGCAGATTACCCTACCTAAACTGCCGCCCTCTAACGAGAATACACCAAAGCCTATTCCGTTTAAAAGACAAGGCTAGGCTATAAAAGGTAAGAGCCAGAGTAGATTTCGATAAACAAAAAAACCAGCGAATGAGTCGCTGGTTTTTTTATGACAAATCAGGTCAATTAAATCTTAATCTAAACGGGTGCTACCACCGCTTTAATCTCATCTGCCACTAGGCTGGCATCATTATCCAGTACCGTCACATGCTGCTCTAGGCTTTCAATATCTTTGGTATGCTCAGGGCGCTCAATGTCTATCTCGCCAACCGCTTCAAAGATGGTCTCTGAGAATTTCACTGGCAATGCTGTCTCTGCACAGATGATAACCTCACCCTGTTTTTGTAGCTCTTGTGCCACTTTGATGCCATCTGCTGTGTGTGGATCGACCAAGTCGTTATAAGTCTCGTATACTGCTTTGATGGTATTTAAGCGGTCTTGATGCGTTGATTTACCTGCCGCAAAACCATAACGGGTATTGACGGCATCGAGCACGTCAGACAAATCAAAGCCGTTACCTGCCTTCACCCCATCAAACAGCTCATGCACCCGTTTGCTGTCTTTGTCCAATAACAAGTACACAAAGCGCTCAAAGTTTGACGCTTTTGAGATATCCATAGACGGACTCGACGTCACATACGTTTTGTCGGCTGGGCGCGGAGTATAAGTACCTTCATTAAAGAAGTCGTTTAATACGTCGTTTTCATTGGTTGCCACAATCAAACGATCAATAGGCAGACCCATTTCACGGGCAATGTGACCGGCACAAATATTACCAAAGTTACCTGATGGCACGCAGAAGCTGACTTTTTCATCATTGCTTGTATTCGCTGCACCGTTTGTTACAGAGAAGTACGCCTTAAAGTAATAAACGATTTGCGCTAGGATGCGCCCCCAGTTGATTGAGTTGACCGTACCCAAGCTGTATTTGGCTTTAAAATCAGCGTCTTGTTGCAATGCTTTAACGATATCTTGGCAATCATCAAACATGCCTTTGATCGCAATATTATGAATATTAGCATCGGTTAAGCTATACATTTGCGCGCGCTGAAACTCACTCATTTTGCCATGTGGCGACATCATAAATACTTCGATGTTGTCTTTACCACGTAGCGCATATTCTGCGGCACTACCGGTATCGCCACTGGTGGCACCAATGATGGTCAGACGCTTGCCTTTTTGCTTTAATACATATTCAAAGGCATTACCCAAAAACTGCATCGCCACGTCTTTAAACGCAAGCGTTGGGCCATTAGACAGTCCTAAAATATACAAGTCATCTTCAAGCTTACGTACTGGCACGATGTCATCGCTACCAAAGATCTCTTTCGTATACGTACGCTCGATAATGTCTTTTAAATCCGTCTCATCAATATCGGTGGCGAACAGGCGCATAATCGCAAACGCCAGCTCTGGATAGCTCAAATCACGCCACTTATCCAATGTCGCAGCATCAATCTGCGGATAGCTCTCAGGTAGCATCAAGCCGCCGTCTGGCGCCAATCCCATCAACAACACATCGCTAAAATCCATCGGCTCGGTTTGACCACGCGTACTGATATATTTCATGTCTTCGTCTTATCCTGTCAAAAGAGGTCATCAATTTTTGTATCAAAAAGAGTAGCATATTTTGAGGCATAAGCCATGCTAAATAAACAGCTTATTGGTTTTTGGGGTAGGGTATGTGGGATTTATTACTTTTATGATAGCTTGTCCCACTTTATGCTTATATATAACCTACGCATGACGATGTATTATTAGCCATTGATGTTTAATCTTTCCCATTTTGACTAATATCCAATCCTTAATATCCAAAGCCGGCTAAACGTTTGGATTAATAGGTTTTATAAGCTTTTTTATCAAAGATAATCACCCTATTTGTAGTAACAACTTATATATTGACAAGCACTATTACCCATCCCATTATACTAATAGATATAGAAAAATATTTTTTACTAAAAGTTAATACATATCCTCGTTTATTTCATTTGTTCCATCTCATGTAGATAATCTATTAAAGGAAGCTAATATGAAAGCTGCACGTTTTTATGATAAAGGTGATATTCGTATCGAAGATATTCCAGAACCTACGGTAAAACCTGGTACAGTTGGCATTAAAGTAGCTTGGTGCGGTATTTGTGGTACTGATTTGCATGAGTTTATGGAAGGACCTATCTTCATTCCACCCTGTGGACATCCACATCCCATATCAGGAGAGTCAGCACCTGTTACAATGGGTCATGAGTTTTCTGGTGTGGTTTATGCGGTTGGTGAAGGGGTGAACGATATTGAAGTTGGTCAACATGTTGTAGTTGAGCCTTATATTGTTGCCGATGACGTTCCCACAGGTCCTGGTGATAATTACCACCTTTCAAAAGACATGAACTTCATTGGTCTTGGCGGCCGCGGTGGTGGCTTGTCAGAAAAAATTGCTGTTGAACGTCGCTGGGTGCATCCTATTTCAAATAAAATCCCTTTAGATCAGGCAGCTTTAATTGAGCCTCTCGCAGTGGGTTACCATGCTTTTATACGTAGCGGTGCACAAAAAGGAGATATCGCTCTAGTCGGTGGTGGTGGGCCTATTGGCTTGTTGTTATCGGCGGTATTAAAAGCAAAAGGTATCACCGTTATTATGACCGAGCTTAGCGAAAAACGTAAAGAGAAGGCCAAGGAAAGTGGCGTTGCTGACTACATTTTAGACCCGACCAAGGTTGACTTGAACAAAGAGGTAATGAAAATCACCGAAGATCGCGGTGTGGACGTGTCTTTTGAATGTACCAGTGTAAACGCTGTTTTAGATTCTTTAGTTGAGCTGACCAAGCCAGCAGGATCGGTAGTTATTGTGTCTATTTGGAGTCATCCTGCTAAAATTGATGTCCACAGTGTGGTTATGAAAGAGCTTGATGTACGTGGCACTATTGGTTACGTTAACAATCATCCAGAGACCATAAAACTGGTTGAAGATGGTTTGGTAGATCTTGAGCCGTTTATTACTCAACGTATTAAATTAGATGATTTGGTTTCAAAAGGATTTGAGACTTTGATTCATAATAATGACTCCGCTGTTAAGATTATCGTCAATCCAAACTTATAACGGTTGTCTTATATATCAATGATAGCCTATCAGACTCAACCATAGGGTGCGCAGCAGTGCGCACCTACATGTTCACTCGAACTACAATAGCAGAGGGTAACACCATGGCAGATATCGAAATCGAAAAACAACACAGCTTAGACTTTAATACCGCTCGCCAGCAAGCCAAAAAATGGCTTGAAAGTGCCAAAGACAAATATGGTATTAACGCCAATTATGTCGAAGGCGAGAATGAAGACAACGTGACAATCACACGTAAAGGCATCGATGGCAAAGCCACATTAGATGAAAATAAAATACGTTTTGAAGCAACCTTGGGATTTTTGGCCAAGCCATTAAAAGGTAAGATCAAAGACGCCTTAGAATCAGGGTTAAGCAAGTATTTTAACTAATCCGGTTTTTAGCTGATTGGTATTATTTTGACCATCATTTGTACCCAAAAAGCCCAGCTCTATTATTGAGCTGGGCTTTTTGGGTAACTCGTTGACCTGAACAACAAGTCAGAGGTCAGTCCTTTTGTCCATCACGAACTGATGTGCTCAATACAATAAAAGCACTATTAGCTTATCGTATCATTAGCTTATCTATGAGTCACTACCCTGCTTTTTAAGCACTGCATAATAAAATCCATCACCACCTGCAGGCGCTTGGGCGTTGACTTGCATCTGATCAGCCTCTGGTGTGTCATCTTGAGCCGCTGCGGGCGCTAATGCTTCAGTCATTTTATAAATCGGCAAGCACTGACGACCCACTTCTTGCTCGATACCCCAATTGGTTTCACTGTCAAAAGCGACTGCTACCGCATCTTTATGACGGCTTAAGAAGGCTTGCATCTGCTCTACGTTTTCTTGCTTTAAGATCGAACAGGTGACGTATAACAGGTAGCCGCCTGTCTTAAGCTGTGGCCATAAGTTATCCAAGATTTGCTCTTGTAATTGTGCGGTATGCTGCACATCTTCCTCATGACGTAGCAAGGTGATGTCTGGATGACGGCGGATAACACCGGTGGCCGTACAAGGGGCATCGAGCAGTATCGCATCAAAGCCAGATGATGCGTCGCTCACCTCTTTGGCTTGCCAAGTAGTCGCATCGACACACTCAATATCCAAGTGCAGCTTGCTGTTGACGATAGGCGCTGGCAGTTGCAAGCGCTCTAGATTTTCAAAAATACGCGTGATACGTGGCGCTTCATTATCAATTGCAGTCAATTTAACGTTATTAAGGACTGGCCGTTGGCTATCACTCTGTTTCACGTGAAACAAACCTGTTTGTTGCTTTTCTTGATTACCTAATAGCTCAAGCCAATGTGCCAGTTTGCCACCCGGTGCCGCACACGCATCCAGCAAACGTATGTGTTCCGCTGGATTAGCGGTTATTACTTGCTGCAATAACGCATCGATAATAGACGCAGCCAGCTGTGCATGCACATCTTGTACGCTTGCAATGCCTTCCTCAAACTCAGGCAGACGGCTGACAGGGACACTGTCAATCAGCTCAATAGCCTGTTGTTTAATACCGATAGTTTCGCCCGTATTAGGCATCTTGAGGGAGGTTTCTAATGAGATTAATTCTGCAGAGATTTCTTCTTCTGCCAGCTGAGTGAGATAGCTTTGGCTGTCTGTTTGTAAGCCATTTACCCGCAAAAACATCGGTGCGGATTGACGCAGGCTTTGGGTCAGCTCATCATAATGCTCACGCCAATCTGCTTTTAATTGCTGAGCCAGCCAGTTCGGTAAACTGTGATTTTTGTTGGCTTTTTTGCGGAATTTATTGGGGTTTTTCGCCACTTTGCGTAGTACCGCATTGACCAAACCTGAGGCACGTGCGTAATCAATGTGTTTCACCGCTTCTACGGTTTCATGGATAGCGGCGTGATCGGCAACATTAAGATATAACAGCTGAGTAATACCCAGTTGGATGGTGGTACGCACCTCAATCTCATCAATTGGGTTATCCGCGAGGCTATCAAGCAGCCGTGCCGTGGCGTGCCAGTGGCGTAAAGTCGTCAGCAATAACGCATGCGCAAAGCCTTTGTCATCCCCATTTAGACTGTTTAATAGAGGATCTAAAAGACCACTTAGTGACTGACCTTGTTGAATAGACAACAAGGTATTAATCACAGCGACACGGACGTTTTTGTTCTGAGTGGTGCTATTTGGTTTACTGCTCATTGAATGCCTAATTATAATAATTGAATGGGTTATGTTTTATTACTTGACTAAACTTACTCAGGCTAGATATTTAGCGACTGGGAATTATTTATTTGTGCTGGCTGTACGGTAGCTCCAGAGGCACAATAAATAACGCCCAGTCACTTAGTCGTTTAGCCGCTTGGTCACTTGATAAGATAAGCTTAAAACTCGTTACTCTTTGCGTAACGTCAATGATTCAAAATATATTACTCTGGCGCAGTAACGAACGTATCGCCATCATCCAGCTGACTGCCATGACAGACTTGCTCAGCGCTGACAGGCTTACTGCCAGCAAACTGTAACTGGGTTAAACGCAGTGTTGTGCCCTCAGCCTCAGCATCTTCTTTACCGCAAGCCACTAAAATCGCATTTTTGCCGACACTGATGATCGTACCAGGCGCTACAACCGTTGTTTGCGACGCATTTACTGGCAACGCTGCCAATACTTTGACCCGTTTAGGCTCGCTGTTACCTTCTGGATCTGCTAAAAAGGTGTAAGCCCCTGGATAGGAATGCATACCGCGAATTTGACGCTCGATATGCGCCGCTGACTGTGTCCAATCAATTGCGCCTTCAGCTTTACTTAGCTTCTCAGCATAAGTAGCAAGGCTATCATCCTGCTTTTGCGCCTGCGTCTGATATTTTGGTAAATCTTTTAGTACTTCAACGATAGCATCAGCGCCCATAGTCGCCATTTTGTCGTGTAAGCTCGCTGTGGTTTCATCGGCTGCAATATCATAAGATGCTTTATACAGCATATCGCCGGTATCCAGCCCTTTATTCATCTGCATGATGGTAATACCGGTCTGCTCATCACCAGCTAACAATGCACGATGAATCGGCGCCGCACCACGCCAACGTGGCAACAAAGAAGCATGAATATTTAAGCAGCCATACGTTGGCGTCTCTAACACACCAATAGGTAAGATCAGGCCATAGGCGGCAACGATCATCACATCAGGCTGATAACCTACTAATGTTTCACGAGCTGCTAGCCCCTCCTCCACCGACTTTTTAAAGGTCAGTGGCTGCTCAACAGGCAGATTATGCTCAATTGCTAATTGTTTAACAGGCGAGGCAGTAAGTTTTTGCCCCCGCCCCGCTTTACGATCTGGCTGAGTATAAACCGCCACTATTTCTATATTCAGAGCCTGCTGCTGCTCTATTAACGCTTTTAATGCCGTTGCAGCAAATTCTGGGGTACCCGCAAAAATCACACGCTGTCTGGTAGAAGAGTTGTTGTTAGTGCTCATAATTTTTATTCGATATACAGATGATAGGAATTAAGATAGCAGTAAATACCTCAAACTTGAGTCTGCCTTTGCTTCATTATAGTGAAATTATGAACACCCTGCCATGAAACCTAAGGCAGTCTGGCAATTAACCTCAAAGCTGACAGTAAAAAAGCCCTCCTTAATGCTAAGAAGGGCCAGTGTAAGACGTGTTGGTCTATGATGAATTGTGTCAAATTAACTAAACCAAAAACTCATCTCAATTAGTCAGCCGCTACCGCCGTCAAACGTTCAAGATAGCGAGCAATCAAATCGACCTCGATATTGACAGGCCCACCCACTTTCCAATGACGCGCAATATTGGTTACCTCAGCGGTATGGGGAATAATATTTAAGCAAATAATATTGTCTTTCACCAAGTTGGTGGTTAGGCTGATGCCGTCCACTGTGATTGAGCCTTTGGTCGCTGCATATTTTTTTAACGCTTCTGGAATGGAGATTTCAATATAAATAGAGCGTGCATCCTCTGTCATCACCTCCACAGTACCGACACCATCTACGTGACCTGATACCATATGACCGCCGAAGCGAGTAGTGGGCAACATCGCTTTTTCTAGATTTAAAGTATCGCCTTGTTGCCAGTTGTTCATGGCGGTCTTCGCCAATGTTTCACGTGAAACATCTACTGCATAACTGTTGCTGTCCATATCTACCACAGTCAGGCAGATGCCATTACTGGCAATAGAGTCACCCAATTTTACATCACTAAAGTCCAAATCATCAGACTCAATGACCAAACGCACATCTCCACCCACTTCGGTGATAGATTTTAATGTACCTGTGCTTTCGATTATACCTGTGAACATACCTACTCCTATATTTATTAAAATTGCAGAAAATCTGCTAAGCCTTACTACGACCTCATTATATAACTGTAAATTCAGCCTAAAAACTCTCTGTGGATAACTTTTTAAAACTTAAACCTGTGAAACCTAGCAGGTTCCACAGCAAAAAACCTATCCACAACCCATAAAAAGGTTCCACATGGAACTTAATTGGATTAAAGTTTCACGTGGAACCTTTGTTTTATAAAGGCTTTGCAACAAAGCACTGTTGTTTTGTTTCATGTGAAACCTAATTAATCCACAACCCATGTTTCATGTGAAACTTTTGATACTGTGCCAAATTTTACAACACCTCATCTGTGGATAACTTTTTAACATCGTCATGATTCACTCTTTACTGGCCAACTATCAAGGCACCAAGCTTGATAGTAGCGTCAAATGACGGCAGTCACCTTCTTACAAAATACCGAACATTTGTCGGCTTATATTGATACTTTAATGATGACTTATTGGCATACAGGCTTATATACCAGCTTCAAATCTGAGCCTACTTCAGACACACTTACCCGCTCAAACCTGTGCTGCAAAAACAAGTTATCCACAGTTAAGTTCAACATAGGTTTTGCGCTGTGTCCCAATAAACACGGGGCCTGATACACAATAAGCTCATCCACTAATCCCGCTTCAATGAAGCTGCCTGACACCTGTGATCCCGCTTCAACAAGCACATCTTGTACTTGGTATTGAGTCACTAACTGATGAAGTAAGGCAGTTAAATCATGCTCAGCCCAAAGTAGAGTGTCTGGGCTCTCAAACACTTTATAATGCGCCTGATTAAGCCGCTGTCTTCTATCTAATACCACAATCTTAGGCTGTGGCACCTTATCTAAGGCCACCCCCAATTGACTTGAGCGCACATTTAGACTGGGATTGTCATCAATAATGGTCTGGCTTCCGGTAATAATGGCACCACTGAGCGCCCGCAGCTTCTGTACATCCTCACGTGCTGCAGGGCCTGTAATCCACTTAGACTCGCCCGATGCCATGGCTGTACGGCCATCTAAGCTACTGGCTATCTTTAGGCGCACATAAGGCATTTGAGTACGCATGGCCTTTAAAAAGCCAAGATTCAACTGCTCTGCTTGCTGGGTAGATACGCCCACTGTCACCTCAATACCCGCCGCTTTTAACATGGCTATACCGCGACCAGCCACCTTTGGATTGGGGTCTAGCCCCGCCACCACTACTCGAGATACCCCTGAATTGATCAAAGCTTGGGCACAAGGTGGGGTTCTTCCGGTATGGCTACAAGGCTCTAAAGTGACATAGGCAGTGGCACCTTTTGCATTATCTTTCGCTTCTCTTAAGGCAAAAACTTCAGCATGTGGCTGCCCTGCCTGAGGATGATAACCCGTGCCTACTATTAAGTTATTATTCACAATAACACAGCCTACAGCAGGGTTTGGCCTAGTAGTAAACAGCCCTTTTTTGGCCTCTTCAATGGCCAAATTCATGTAGTAAAAATCTTGCTTTTTTGGGGGTGTATTTGAGCCTATTTCTAAGGCATGATTAGCCGCATTTTCAACCCTAGTTTGCGGCTTATTTTCAGCCATTTGTTCGACCTGATTGTCAATCGAATGCTTGGCTATATTTGGGGATAAATCATTGGCTAACGTGTCAAAAGCATCCTCAGAGGATAGCGAAGTAGTTGACGGTGTGGAGGGTGAGGTAGTCATAAGATAAACAGGGCTCCATATAAACAAGGAAGGGCCTATAACGGCCCATAATCAACGGTAAAAACTGCCCCATACAGAGCTATTGGTCATCGACTGGACGAATATTTTGTAACTCTTGGCGAAAGGCTTCTATATCTTGAAAGTCTCGATACACACTGGCAAAGCGCACATAAGCGACATCATCAAGCTCTTTGAGTTCACTCATTACCACTTCACCCAAGCCTTTACTGCTAATCTCACGCTCGCCCAATTGACGAATGCGCTTCTCAATACGGCTAATCATCGCTTCTTGCTCATCCAAGGTTACCGGTCTTTTTTGCAGTGGTAATTGGATAGATCGTTTTAGTTTTTGGGAGTCATAAGGCTCAATACGCCCGTTAGACTTGATAATTCGTGGCATCACCACCTCTACTACCTCAAAGGTCGTAAAGCGCTCTTGACACTGATTGCACTGGCGGCGACGGCGCACCTGAGCACCCTCAGCCGCTAAGCGTGAATCAATAACCTTGGTGTCATCTGCATTACAATAGGGACACTGCATAATAGGCTCTCAATAGATTGCTAAAGAATGTTTTTGTTATTTACCGATACAAAAGCTGCCAAAGATACGACCCAATAAGTCATCTGCACTAAATTCACCAGTAATCTCACCTAAGCTATGCTGACCTTGACGTAGGCTTTCAGCCACTAATTCGCCTGCTTGATATATCACCAATTGTTGATGTGCTTCATCCACATGCTGCTGTGTACGGCGCAAAGCATCTAGGTGACGGGTGCGGGCAATTAGGCTGTTTTCGGGGGGATGAAAGCCGACTTTATCGCACAAACTAGCGATTAATTGTGGGATACCTTGTGAGGTTTCACATGAAACATTGACCTGATCATACCCTAAAATATCTGCCTTATCTGCCAACTTATTGGCACCCTCACCCTTATCTTCAACTAAATCGCGCTTATTACCAATAAGCAGCAGCTTACTAGGATCAAAGTTTGGGGTGCCATCTATACCTTCTCCAAACAGCTCTGAAGCCAGTTTTAAGGGGTCAACTTCTTGAGATAAATCATACACTAACAACAGCAAATCCGCTTGATTGATAGCGGTACGAGCTCTTTCGATACCTATACGCTCTACAGCATCTGTGGTGTCACGCAGACCTGCGGTATCAGTCAAATGAATGGTCAGTCCATTGAGCACTATGGTTTCTTGCAACGTGTCACGCGTGGTGCCGGCCACATCGGTGACAATAGCACGCTCTTGACCTGCTAAGCTGTTTAGCAGGCTTGATTTACCCGCATTGGGGCGACCGGCCAATACCACGTGCACCCCATCGCGCAAAAGCTGACCTTGTTGGGCTGTGGATAAGATGGTGGTTAACTGCTGCTGTATGCGCTGTAACTTGCCCTCAATAACTCCATCGCTTAAAAAGTCCACATCCTCTTCATCAGGAAAGTCGATGGAAGCTTCGACATACAAACGCAGCTCAATTAACGCCTCTAATACCTCATTAATCTTGTTAGAGAAAGCGCCGGTTAAAGAGCGGATAGCACTACTGGCAGCAGCAGCACTGGTGGCATCAATGGCATCAGCAATGGCCTCTGCTTGTAGCAAGTCTAGTTTGTCATTATCAAAGGCACGGTAGGAGAATTCACCTGCTTGAGCTTGATGCGCACCAAGCTCAAATACGCGCGCTAACAGCTGGTTTTGCAATATCATGCCACCATGACCCTGCAGCTCGATAACGTCCTCACCTGTGAACGAATGCGGTGCTTTAAAGTACAAGACCAGGCCTTCATCTAGCACATTGTTATTGGCATCGTAAAAACGGCAAAAACTGGCCAAACGAGGCGTAAAACTCTCCTTACCGGTCAGTGCACAGGCAATGGCATAAGCCTTGGGGCCTGACAGTCGAATAATCCCTACGCCGCCGCGACCGACAGGGGTGGCGATGGCAGCAATGGTGGTGGTGTGTGTCATATTTTTTGGCTCAAATTAAGAGTGAGTGACGCAAGCGATAATCATAAGCGCTCTGCGCGGATTTGGCTGTACGCTTATGTTGCCGATATTATGTCTTATAGTAGGTGTTAAGGGATGGATATTCAATGATGCCCCTAAAAAAACAAAAGCACCCATACAAGACATATAGGTGCTTTTTTATAGCTGTTTAGATCATAAAGCGGTAGGCATAAGCCTAATGCTTGAGCGTATTAGCTTGCCATTTTGGCCGCTTTTTCTCTTTGCTCACGTTCTACTTTTTTGTTCACGATATACTGCTGACCCATAGTGAACAGGTTATTCACAGTCCAGTACAACACCAAGCCTGCTGGGAAGAATAGCATGAATAGCGTGAAAATAATCGGTAAGAACTTCATCACCTTAGCCTGCATAGGATCTGTCGGCTGCGGACTGAACATCTGCTGCGCGAACATACTGGCACCCATCAACATAGGTAAAATGAACCAAGGATCCATCGCTGATAAGTCTTGAATCCATAAGATCCAAGGCGCATGACGTAGCTCAACACTCTCAACCAATACCCAGTACAAGGCTAAGAAAATAGGCATCTGTAACAAGATTGGCAAACAGCCCGCCATTGGGTTAACTTGCTCTTCTTTGTAGATGGCCATCATCTCTTGTGACATCTTCATACGGTCATCGCCGTGCTCTTCTTTTAAGGCTTGCAGACGTGGAGCAATAGCACGCATCTTAGCCATCGAATAGTAGCTCTTATTTGAGAACCACATAAGCGCAATCTTGACCAACAAGGTTAGGGCAATAATTGACCAACCCCAGTTGCCTATGACTTTGTGAATGCCTTCTAAGATAGCGAACAACACTTTTGAGATGGGCCATAAGAAGCCATAATCCACAGTTTTGTTCAAGCCGGGTGCCACTTCAATCAATGATTCTTGATCTTTTGGACCCGCATATAAGGTTGCCGTAACGTCTTTTTGCTTATTGGCAGGAACAACGATGGGCTCACTGTTCATACCGATGAAATGATCGCCTGCTTTTTCACGGCTGAAGAACTGACCTGTAAAGTTATTCGGTGTCCAAGCTGATACGAAGTAATGCTGAACAATACCCACCCAACCTTTATCGCTGGCTGCTGTTAGCTCACCATCATTGAAGTCTTTGAACTTAAGCTTGTTGTAATCATCATCTGGTGTACCCCAAGCACCGCCCAGATAGGTCGCCATGCTTAAGGCACCTTTATCAGACATACCAGGATCTTTGCTGCTATCACGTTTTAATTGAGCAAAGACTTGACCATTCCATGGCTGAGTACCTGTGTTATTAATATTATAATTAACACGGATAGGATACTTGCCTTGGGTGAAGGTAAAGCTCTTAGTAATGGTCACGCCATCTTGTTTGTAAGTCAGCGGTACGGTTAACGTCTTTTGACCGGGCTGCATCACATAATTATCAGACTGATAGCTGTATTTTGCACGGCCAGAAGCAGTATCGATACCATTAGGACCAATCAAACCTGACTGAGCCACATACACACGTTGACCTGAGTCTTCTAATAAAACAAACGAATTATCGCTGTGTAATTTAGCATTATAGTCACGCAATGCTGCGTACACCACATCGCCACCTACCGGATCAATCTTAACTTGATAACGGTCTGTGGTGACATTGATAAGCGTTCCCGCTTTGGCTTCTGTACTCTCGCTATCCGCTTTGCTTGACGGGATATCAGTTGCCGTGGCTGCAGGTATATCACTAGCACCAGCTGTGGTCGGAATATCGGCCCCCGTGGTGGAAGTGGATACAGAAGGGGTTACTGCGTCTGCTGATGTGGCTGGCACATTGGCATAGTCCTTCTGCCAAGCAAGCACCAACAAATATGCGGTAATCAGCATCGCAATGATGATGAGCACCCGTAGTATCTTTTGCATAAGATTGTCCTAAACAACTCAAAATGAATGTTCTAAATTAACACTTAAAACGTAATCGTCACCGGTAGCTCAGGCCTTTGTCTGTTTGCCTGGGCTTAATTTTTTATAGCAAAACCTGTGACTTTGGTCGCTACAGTACCTTTAAAACGTTTACAAAATGGTGACTATTTTACTAAAAAACCATGGTAAATGATATAGAAGGCATATTTCAGACAAAAGATGACATAAGCATTACTTTAAGTGTTATTAAATTCAGCTTACTTTTTGGTATGAGTCTGCTCTGTTTGATAGGTGCTGGCTTTAATAGAAGCTTTAAAGGTGTTATTTAATCGAGACACATAGCTAATTTTGTCTTTATAAACCCCTCGACCTACTAATGTTTCACGTGAAACACTGTTATCTATAGCTGTAAATACCATTTTATACAAAGGCAGCGGCACAAAGTCGACCCCATGCCCACCAAGGGGATGACAACTGCCTATACGCTTTAGCGTAAGCCAACCGCCTTTGCCCGCACCATGCCACAATATGGCTGTTTTGCCATACTCAGAGCAGGTCGGATAATAGCGACACCGACCCGGTAAGGCAGGACTCACAAAGCGCTGATAACCGTGAATAATTGCCAATAACATGCGTGAAAAAAAACCGCTTATTGGAAGACTCATAGCGCTCTCCTTAGCTTAACACCCCATTGACCACTCAGGCTCGCCAAGCTTAGTATCTAAAACAATCAGTGCCTCAAATAATCAGCCGCTAGACATCACTTGTCTTTATGTTTGACATCTGCAGCTGTAGCGCGCCGCTGTTTAGAGATAACCTTGGATAAAATATCTGAAATTTCCTGACGCATTTGCTCATTACTCAGTGCTTTGGTCGATCTTTTTAAAATAAATACCACATCAAGCGCTGGCAACTGGGCATGCGTATGTCTAAACTGCTCACGAATGATACGTTTTATGGTATTTCTGGCTACTGCGGTCGGGATTTTTTTCTTAGTAATCGCCATACCCAGTCGGGCCTGCAAGTGATCAGAATCATAAGCAAACGCCATAAAGTGGGTTTGATGAACCTTAAACAGCGGCTGATTAAATACCGGTTTAAATTCGGCAGGCTTCAATAATCTTTTTGCTTTGGGATAACAGTAGTCAGTCATGAGGGGTCAACATACAATAAAAAAATAACGGTGATTTTTAGTTTTTAAATACCATAAGCAAAAAAAGCACCTAATAATTAGGTGCTTTTAATAAAATATACGAATTAACGTGTCTATCAACAGTTTTCCAGTAATTAAATATTAATTACACAGTTAAACGATGACGACCTTTTGCACGACGACGTGCTAAAACTTGACGGCCTTTTTTAGTTGCCATGCGAGCACGGAAACCATGGGTGCGCTTGCGTTTGATAACGCTTGGCTGGAATGTACGTTTCATAAATCACCTTTGACAGCAAAGAAATTAAAAATAAATAGAGTTCACTAAGAATTTGTAGTAACGAACGATTATGCCAGTATTTTTGTTAATTGTCAATAATAAATAGCCTGTTAACATCAGCTTGCAATCCTTAATTCATCACAGGTTGCGCTAAAAATAGACCTATCTAATCTGCACTTTTTTGTCGTTTGATTAGCCACTAGGGTCTCAATTTCTGATTAAAAAATTGCTCATAAATCACCTGTCAAATCCAACTTATTTAAGCTTAAAGAATCTTAAATTTTGCAGAGCTTAGTGACCAAAACTCACCTAAATAAATGACAATAAATACTAATAAAAATTTGTAATAAAAGTCATCTATAAAATCCTGGTAATAGTGTAGCTTATCTTAAATATTGACAGTGGCGGTTTTTTACTTAGTCCAGCCATTTGGTACTGCAAAATTAAAAGCTCATTGTTTGACACTCATGCTCACTTCAACTTTCTCCCCGCAATACCTAATATGCGTTTTATCACTACTGTAAAAATCAGATCCTGTGCTGTGTTTAGATCACTGATGCTTAAGATATCTTTGGGTATACGAGTTATCTTTTGCTTAAATTAATTGGCGGTTTGCTAAAGGTGTTTGATAGCGCTCTGTAAAACCTAGTCACTTGCTTTGATTGGTTTAATAACTGTGACTGAACCAATCAGCTTACTGCTAAATTTTTTGTATTTACTCTGATTATCCTCAAAGAGCTTTGTTTTAATACATGTTTTATACAGCTGCTGTGCCTAGTATCAAAAACTTATCCACAGCACAAGGTGTCCCCTATAACTATATATATAATAGTTCTTTTGTTATTATTAGTACCCTTGTTTTCTGTGAATAACCACTATAATTCGTTATAAATCATATACTTAAACTGTGGTTATTGCTGTTGATAACCTGTTATTAAAACCTGTATAACTTAGCTGTTTTAGTTATCCACAGATTTAACCACAAAGTTATCCACAACATAATTTTGATGATATTTATGATTTAGTGTGGTAAAGTACCCCCACGAAATAAGACAGACAGGTTAATTGTTACTGTCTATTTTGCTTTTTTGTCCGTTTTATTAGGGTTAATGGGTCATGTCAGATAGTTTGTCGTTGTGGGATAGATGTCTTAATGACTTAAGATATCAGCTCAAAGAAAATGAGTTTACGATGTGGCTGCGTCCACTTTCAGCTCATATCATTGGGGATAAGCTAGAGTTGCTTGCTCCAAACCAGTATTTTGTCTCCCACGTACAGCAGCATCATTTTGCCGCAATTGAAGTATTGGCTAAGCAGCATAGCAATGGCGAAATACGTCAAGTTGTGATTCAAGTGGAAAGTAGCGTGCACTCTGGTGGGCAGACGAAAGCGGGCCACACTACCCTAGCCAGTGCGCAAAATGGCCCTGTGGTGATGAGTGCTCAACAAAATCTGCAAACTCAAAATGAAGAGGATGCCGATGCCGCCCAAATGGCGTCAGATAAGTCACTTAGTTATATCAATCCCTATTTTACTTTTGAGACCTTTGTCAGTGGTAAGTCTAATATGCTGGCTTACAAAGCCTGTCAGGAGCTTGGCAAAAAACAATCGCAGAATCGTCATAACCCGTTGTTCTTGTACGGACCTTCTGGTCTTGGTAAGACCCATCTGATGCACTCTGTGGCACATCGATACTTGAAAATTGGTAAAACGTTTTACTATTTTTCTTCTGAGAAGTTTATCAATCAGCTGGTCTATGCACTACGTAACCAGAAGATTGAAGAGTTCAAACGTAAGATTAAACGGGTAGACTTGTTGATTATTGATGACGTGCATGTGTTGGCGGGCAAAAATAAATCCAGCAATGAGTTTTTGTCGTTATTTGCCGATTTTATGGTTGAGGGCAAGCAAGTTATCCTAGCTTCAGACCGTCATCCGTCACAGATGACAGAGTTTGATGAACGATTTCGCTCACGTTTTTCATCAGGGCTGGCTGTGGCGATTGAGCCGCCTGAGATGGAAACACGCATGCAGATTCTGCAGAAAAAAGCTCATCTATCAGGGGTTGATCTTCCCAAAGAGTGCGCTTTATTTATTGCTCAAAACGTGGTGTCGAATGTCAGACGTTTAGAAGGGGCATTAAACCAAGTGGTGGCCACAGCCAACTTGACCGGGAATCCCATTGACCTTGACATGGTGCAGTATGCACTAAAAGATGTGATAGCCATTCGCTCGCAAGCGGTAAGTATGGATAACATACGTAAGGTGGTGGCGGAGTACTATGATGTGTCGGTGAAGGATTTGATGAGTAAAAAACGCACCCGTAGCATCGCGCGTCCTCGTCAAATTGCCATGGCCCTGGCGCGGGAGTTAACCAAAGACAGCTTCCCTGATATTGGCCAGTCTTTTGGCGGTCGTGATCACACCACAGTCATGCACGCCTGTGATAAGATTGCTCAACTGCGTAGCGAAGATCCGGTGTTGGATAAAGAATATAAAGCCTTATCTATGACTCTACAGGCGGGATAAGATTACAATCTGGCCTGACTTCAGCCTTATTTAGTCGCTGGGGCAGGGGTGTTTGTGGTGTGTACTTTGTTATTTGGGTATACTAACAGGTCACTATTAATGGCATTGATCTGGTTTTTTTTGGTATTTATAAAATATGCCATAACCCGTTATTTACAGTTTATAACGGCATCCTTGTGTCATAGTGAGTGCTAAGCTTTATAATCAATACTAAATTGGCTATTAACTTATATTAAGACCCCATTAAAGAGTCCTATATTATGCAACTGTCTATCAATCGTGAACTGCTCTTAAAAGCCATTAATCTAATTGCTAAAGCAGCAGACAAACGCCATAACATGGTCGTTTTGGGTAACATTAAACTAGAGGTTACTGAGCAGCTACTGATTTTGACGGCCTCAGATCTAGAAGTAGAGCTGAGCGCACAAGTTAAGCTTGGTAATGGTGCCACAGGTAGTATTGGTGCAACCACGCTGCCGGCATCTAAATTACATGAAATCTGTAAGCTACTGCCTAAAGATACCATGATTAACCTTGCAGCGGAGAGTAATGAGCGCTGCGTGATTAATAGTGGCAAAAGCCGTTTTGTACTGGGCACATTGCCAGCTGCAGACTTCCCAATATTGGGTAATCCGGCCAATATTACGCCGCTCACCTTAAGCCGTAATGTGCTGATGGATCTTATGGCTAAGACGCAGTTTGCGATGGCCATTCAAGATGTTCGTTATTACCTTACCGGTATGTTATTTGAAGTGTCGCAGCGTCAGCTCACCACGGTTGCCACAGATGGTCACCGTTTGGCTTTGGCTCGTAGTGTTATTGAAGTGGCAGATGACTTTAGCATGCAGGCTATTTTACCGCGCAAAGCAGTTATTGAGCTTGAGCGTTTGGCCAATGAGCTGGGTAAATTAGTGGGGGGTAATGATGGTAACCTCACCTTAAGCTTTGGCCGTGAGTTCTTACAAGTAAGCCTACCTTTTGGTAATGTGGACAGCACAGGCCAGATTGATGACTCAGTACGTGTGACCTTTACGGCACGCTTAATAGATGGCAAATTCCCTGATTATCGCCGAGTTATGCCTAATAATACTGATAAAATAGCACTGGCTAATAAAGAACAAATGACCGATGTCTTAAGACGGGTTTCTATCTTAAGTAATGAAAAGTCGCGCGGGGTTATTTTTAAATTCTCGCAAGATGGCAATGTCGAAGTACGTGCCAATAATGCTGAGCAAGATGAAGCAGTCGAAGCCTTACAAGTAAAATATCAAGGTGCCCCGATTGAGTTGTCGTTTAACGCAGCCTATTTACAAGATGTACTCGATGTCTTAGGCGGCGATGTGCAACTACACATGAGTCAAGCTAATAGCTCTGTATTGGTAAATCAGCTCAATGACAGCCAACACCAATATGTCATTATGCCCATGCGTATTTAACCGCTTATGCTGTCCCATACTATTAAAAGCTAACGCCATAATAAAAAAGCAAAACTTAAGGTTTTGCTTTTTTTATGGGGATAAGCTGTGGATAACTTTTCCTAAAACTATAGTCAGTAATTACCGATTTGATTTAACATAATCTTATGGCAAGGATGTTTTGGTATTATGTTAAATACAATATGCATATTTAAATCGCAATGATTGCTGTCATAATGCTAACTATGGCTGGCTTAAAATAAGTCAGGCTATTTACGACTCTATCGATATCTATTCATAGCTTGAAGGTTTTTTTATGCTGACGCAACTGAGCATTCATCAATTACGTAATTTGCATTCCGTTAATATTAAAGTCGGGCAGTGTAACGTGTTTGTGGGTGCCAATGGTAGTGGTAAGACTTCTTTACTAGAGTCATTGTATCTGCTATCGCGGGGTAAAAGCTTTCGTCATCATCAGCCCAAGCGTTATATCTCACATCATGCTGCGCACGCCACTGTCCATGCCAAGTTTGCCAATGGCAGCAGTATGGCCATCCAAAAGGCGCAAGATGCCAGCACCATCTTGCGCTTAGATCAGCAGACAGTATATGTACAAAGTGCCTTGGCTAAGCAGTTGCCCACCTTGCTCATTGATCCCTCATCGATGGATGTGCTTGAAATAGGTAGCAGCAGTCGTCGTCAGTTATTAGACTGGATAACGTTTCACGTGAAACCTGGATTTCATGCACAGTGGTTGGCTTACCAACGTCTATTAAAGCAGCGCAATACTATTTTAAGGCAGTCTGGGTATTTGTCCGATTATCAAAGACAAGAGTTGGCAGCTTGGGACAAGGGGCTGGCCAATCATGCCGCTTTAATTACTCATTATCGCCATGAGGCATTTGAGGAGTGGCAGCCCTTATTCAATCAATTAATTGAGCAGTTGTTGCCAGATTACGCTCCTTTTATTCAACTCAGTTTCTCTGCCGGATACAATACGGATCTGCCCTTAGATGAGTTATTGCAGCAGCGTCTGGCGCAGGATTTTCAGACGGGTTATACCCGAGTTGGCTGTCATAGAGCAGATATACAGGTGCTTTGGCTTGAAGATGCACAGGCGAGACAGACCGTACAGCAAGCTGCTGAAACATCGGGTATGGCGCAGACTGCTGCCCATTCCAATATTCATTCTCATGCTGACATAAAGTTATCCACAGACCTTGTGGATAATATAGAGGATGTGAATGACTGGGAAGATGAGACCGCTTATACCTTGACAGGTAACGTGCGAGAGCAGGCTGCTAATGTATTATCACGTGGTGAGAAAAAATTGTTAATTACCGCACTTCGCTTGTCTCAGCTACCTTTACTATCCACAAAGCTATCCACAAAGTTATCGCTCACTGAGTCTGCCGCTGTGACAGACACTGTTATAGGCTCTAATAGCGCCTCTGAAGACCAACCATACCCTTCGGCTTTAAGCGATGCCATATTACCTGTGGTTTTACTAGATGATATCACTGCTGAGCTGGATGAAAGGGCTCTGAGTATCTTGCTTAAGACGCTCTCTGAGTTGTCGTGCCAGATATTTATTACCAGTTTGGATGGCGATATTATGCCGCAAATTAAACAGTATTGGCCGCAGGCGCAAAGGTTTCACGTGAAACAAGGGCATATACAAAAAATGACTGAGTAAAGGGTGCTTAACCCTACAGTTTACGGCAATTGACGCCTGTACAGTGCATGCTTTTATGACTAAAAAATGCTATAATAGTGAATAAGTTTTATACTAAATTTATTGGCATAGTGACCCTAGTATTTGGCAAGATTGGACTGCCAAAACTGAAGATTAGAGAAGGTTGACAGGTCAGCTATAAAGCCACGACGCCATTTGAATTGCTGATACTCTCAGCATTGCCGTTTTAGGAAAGGATATAACATGAGTGAATCAAACCATAATACCGAGCAAGCGCTAGTACAAGGCTTGCCTGAAGGGGTCGATGCCACAGACTTACCAGCAGGTGCAGAGCCAGAAGAATATAGCTCAAAAAATATTCGAGTATTAAGAGGCCTTGAAGCTGTACGCGTGCGTCCGGGAATGTATATCGGGGATACTGATGACGGTACTGGCTTACACCACATGGTGTTTGAAGTAGTCGACAACTCAATTGACGAGGCATTGGCAGGGCACTGTGACCAAATCGATATCATTATCCATGAAGATGAATCGGTCAGTGTGATGGACAATGGCCGTGGTATTCCTATCGATGTGCATCCTGAAGAGGGCGTGTCGGCCGCTCAGGTCATTATGACCGTGCTGCATGCCGGTGGTAAGTTCGATGACAACAGTTATAAGGTGTCAGGCGGCTTGCACGGTGTGGGTGTCTCAGTAGTGAACGCCTTATCCAAAAAGCTTGAGATGAATATTTGGCGTGAAGGCCATCATTATCAGCAGACCTATAGCGATGGCGTACCAGATAGCGATATTCAAGAATTAGAAAAAACCAATAAGACAGGTACTCAAATTCGTTTTTATCCGAGCCCAGAGGTATTTACCGGTACCGTATTTGACTTTGATATTTTAGCCAAGCGTTTACGTGAGTTGTCATTTTTAAACTCAGGGGTTCGCATTGTGCTAACCGATGAGCGTACAGACAAACAGCATGTGTTCGAGCACAAAGGTGGGCTATCGGAGTTTGTGGCTTACATCAATTCTGGCAAAGAAGGCCTAAATGATGTCTTTCATTTTGTCAGTGAGCAAGAAGACGGTATCGTTGTGGAAGCGGCACTGCAGTGGACAGATACTTATAATGAAAAAGTGCTGTGTTTTACCAACAACATCCCACAAAAAGATGGCGGCACTCACTTATCAGGTTTCCGCTCAGCCTTAACCCGTTGTCTAAATAGCTATATGGACAATGAAAAACTGGTTAAAAAAGAAAAAGTGAACACCACAGGTGATGATGCACGTGAAGGCTTAACCGCCATTGTTTCGGTCAAAGTACCTGATCCTAAATTCTCAAGTCAGACCAAAGACAAGCTGGTATCGAGCGAAGTAAAATCCGCTGTTGAATCAGCGATGCATGACAAGTTTAATGACTACTTGCTTGAGCATCCAGGTGCGGCAAAATCTATTGCCAATAAGATTATTGATGCGGCCCGTGCTCGTGATGCAGCCCGTAAAGCACGTGAATTAACGCGTCGTAAAACCACTTTAGACATCGCTGGTCTGCCCGGTAAACTGGCTGATTGCCAAGAAAAAGACCCAGCATTGTCTGAATTATATATTGTGGAGGGTGACTCAGCAGGTGGTTCTGCCAAGCAGGGTCGTAGCCGTAAAACTCAGGCTATTTTGCCGCTTAAAGGTAAGATCCTAAACGTTGAGCGTGCCCGTTTTGACAAGATGTTATCCTCTGCTGAAGTCGGTACGTTAATCACCGCGCTAGGCTGTGGTATTGGCCCCGATGAATACAATCCAGATAAAGTACGTTATCACAAAATCATCATTATGACCGATGCCGACGTGGATGGCTCACACATTCGTACGCTGCTTTTGACCTTCTTCTTCCGTCAAACACCAGAGCTTATCGAACGAGGCTATGTCTATATTGCTCAGCCGCCTTTGTACAAGGTGAAAAAAGGCCGTCAAGAGCTGTATCTAAAAGATGATGAGGCGCTCAAAGCGTATCTATTATCCTCGACGATTGATGAGATGAATCTACACATTAGTGAAGATGCACCAGCCATTACCGGTCAAGCCCTAGAGACGTTATTAAACGATTATAACCAAACACAATTGGTGAAAGCACGTTTGCAGATTCGTTATCCTGCAATATTGCTCGATGCTTTGACTCATGTGCCTAAGCTGACTACAGACATGACTTACGACTTCGATGCCATGACTGAGTGGAAGCAGCAGTTGCAGGCTCAGCTAGAGCACTTCGGTAGTGATTTGCGCCCCTCCATTGAGCTTGATAACATCCATGCGCCGCGCACAGATGAGCTGTCTGAAGCGGCTAAAGATGCCAACAATCAGTTTAAATTTAAAATCGGCGCAAAAGTAGACAGCCCGAATAGTGATATTGAAGATGCCGAAGTTGTGGAAGGTCAAGACAGCGACATGCTATCAACCAAGCCGCAGTGGTTGCCTCGTATTACCATTTACGTGCATAACTTGGCACAGCATTATCTGCTTGATGCCGGCTTCTTTAATTCAGGCGAATACGCACGCTTGATGCGTCTGTCAAAACAGTGGAATACGTTGCTGACAGAGTCCGCCTTTATCCGCCGTGATACCACAACTGGTGGCACCAAAGATACTCTAATTCGCAACTTTGATCATCTATGGCAACAAGTGATGCAAGAAGCCCGTCGTGGTCTGTCTGTGCAGCGCTACAAAGGGCTGGGCGAGATGAACGCCGACCAGCTTTGGGACACCACCATGGATCCTGAAAACCGCCGTATGTTAAAGGTCACCATTGAGGATGCGATTGCCGCTGATCATTTATTCATGTGCTTGATGGGCGATGATGTAGAGCCGCGCCGTCAGTTCATTGAAGAAAATGCCTTAACCGTTACCAATCTTGATATCTAAACGCTTAGTAGTTAAAGCTAGTAGTAGTCAAGAGAATGGACACCGTATAACGACTTAAATCACTAATAAAAAAGTCATCTTGCTAGCAAGGTGGCTTTTTTGTTTCACGTGAAACATAAGTTTTTTATTCTCTGTTTTTAGTTGGTTTTTACTTTTCAGCTATAATAGCTGCCGTTGCTGAGTGCTTAGGAAATTAACCCATGATTGACGTTCTATTTTTGGCCATTGCTTTAGCAATGGATGCGTTTGCTGTGTCTATTGGACTGGGGGCAAAACAGGCCAATACTGCCTTTTCAAGCGCAGCAAAGGCAAAGTCTATGTTATTAAAGCTGGCACTGATGGCAGCACTTTACTTCGGTGTGGCTCAGGGCGTGATGCCTTTGATTGGCTATTTATTGGGATCAGCTTTGCTTGGATGGTTGGCCTCCGCAGCCCCTTGGATTGGCTGTATTATCCTCATTGGTCTGGGCGCAAAGATGCTATATGAGGCCATACAGGGTGACCATGAAGAAGAGGAGCTCGGGCTAGATGACAATCAGAGAGTCGATCACAAACTGATGGGCACGATGGCGATTGCTACCAGTATTGATGCGATGGCAGCAGGATTTACCTTAAACTTATTAGCCGTCAATGCTTGGCTGGCCTGCTTAATTATAGCGCTTGTGACCGCTTTATTTAGCTTCTTTGGGGTATATTTAGGCCGTCAATCAGGAACCTGGCTTGAAGATAAAGCTGAAGTTGTGGGCGGTGTGGTGCTGATAGCCATTGGTATCAAGATGGTTTTATAGCTATCGTCGGCGAACAACTAAACAGTTACGGTGTTAACCTCGCTAAACCTGCATTTGTAGACCTTACGCTCGGTTGCCTTGTCACGATTTTAGACTTCTTTGACTATATAAAGTAGCCAAGTATAAAGTAGCCAAGTATAAAGTGGTTAACCTGTTAATAATAAAAAAGAGCCTGCGTCATAACGCAGGCTCTTTTTTGGTTCAAAGTGTCATCAGGTAAGTTGTTCCAGCCTTATTTAAAGCGCCATGCCAAAATGCGGCTGGCTTTTTGACCATGCTGCATATTAATGGTCTTGATTTGTCTGGCGCCTACTTTGCGCAGTAAGGCGTCAAGCGGCTTTAAGTTCTCGGCACGAGACACTAAAGTGGTGAACCAGTTAACTTGCTGAGCATAGCCCACGCTCTCATTGATCATACGACTAATAAAGCTAAATTCACCGCCTTCGGTCCACAGCTCTGCGTTTTGACCGCCAAAGTTTAGGTTATTTTTGGCATCAGCAAACTTGTTGGCTTGGCCATTGGGATTGCGGCGGGCACGGTTTTTTTGCAGTTTGCTTTGTTTGCGATTATTGGCATCCAGCACGTCTTGCATTGATCCGTGAAACGGCGGGTTACACACAGTGATATCAAAATAATCGTGTTCACCGATAATGCCTTTAAAGATATTTTTTGGGTTCTTTTGCTGTTTGACAGTGACCAGTTTTTTTAGATTGGGATTAATCTCACAAATGGCCTTGGCGGTATTAATAGACACAGGATCAATATCGGTGGCGGTGAAGTACCAGCCATAGCTTTGACTACCGATAATTGGATAAATTAAGCTGGCACCGGTGCCAATGTCTAACACATGTGGTTTTTTGTTCTCTGAACCACTGTTGTTATTGTTGAGTAAGTCTGCTACTTGATGAATATAATCGGCACGGCCAGGAATAGGTGGGCACAAATAACCTTTGGGTAAATCCCAGTATTTAATGTTGTAATGATGCGCCAATAATGCTTTATTGAGGGTTAATACCGCATCGGCATCCGAGAAGTTGATCGTCGCCTCACCGCTCGGATTGGTAATGGCATGTTTTTCAAGCTCAGGTAAGGCTTTGATAAGCTTATCAAAATCATAACGACCTTGATGCGGATTGCGCGGATGTAATGTGCTAGCAGCAGGCTTATTAGCAGGTGTAGGGCGGGTGGTATTTTTTGGCGTTACAGGGTGTGTCATAGTCGTAAAAACTTATTCATGTGAGGGGTGGATAATTAAAATAGTTAGGCAATGAAGCCTGAGGGTATAACGGTGATGCACCAAGATAGGCGATAAAAATAATAACTGGCTATGATTAATGTGTGTGAAACCTACAAACCCCTTATTTATCAAGGCTTTCAGAGATTTTTTAAGCTGTGGATAACTATTTTTATAACAAAAAACCATCAATTAACGATTTAAAATTTATAATAAAATCAATATCTTGTGTTTAAGGTGTTTTCTTTAAAAAGTTTACAATATTAAGCTGTTTTTTAGTTTTGGCAATCTTGCCGCTAGTTTAACAGGTTTGGAGCAATAACATCGCGCTGAAACTCAACAAATTACATATCTGCGAGGTTTGCTAAGCCTTGTACATAAGATTATAGTGAAAGAGATGCTCGCTTGAGCTAAAAAACAATATGAGCTAAATGCCGTCATCTATGATTTATAAAAGGATAATAATAATGAGCAATAATAGCCAAAATAATACCTCGTTCACTCGTCTCACTTATCAACAAGATGGCCACATCTGCCTAATCGGTCTGAACCGAGTCGATAAGCGTAATGCTTTTGACAGCCATATGATTGCCCAGTTATCAAAGGCACTAACTGACTATGAAGCCGATAGCGAGCTACGCTGTGCGCTCATCTTTGCTCATGGCGAGCACTTTACCGCAGGTCTGGATCTCATGGAGCTACAAGACAAGCTTGATAAAGGGGTGTTTGCGTTTGATGAGTCTCAAATCGATCCTTGGGGCATCAGTGGTAAGCTGCGTACCAAGCCTGTTGTAGTGGCAGTACAAGGTACTTGTTTCACGGCCGGTATTGAGCTGATGCTAAATAGCGATGTGGTGATCGCCAGTGACGACTGCAACTTTGCCCAGATGGAAGTGCAGCGCGGCATCATGCCGTTTGGCGGAGCGACGGTGCGTTTTGTGGCAGCGGCAGGTTGGCAAAAAGCCATGCCATATTTATTAACCGGTAAGCCCTTTGATGCCAATACTGCTGACAAATTAGGTCTGGTGAGCGACGTGGTACCCAAAGGTGAGCAGTATAACCGGGCCTACGAGTTGGCAACTGAGATTAGCAAGGCGGCACCGCTGGGCGTGCAAGGGGTATTGGCATCTGCATTAGACGGCGCGCGCAATGGCGCAGACAGTGCTATGGCCAATATCCACAGCTTTTTACCTCCCTTATTTGAGTCGGAAGATGCCCGTGAGGGCGTGATGGCGATGGTTGAACGCCGTGAGGCCAACTTTAAGGGACGTTAAGCCCCAAGCCGCTCTTTAATGCTTTGTTGAAAAAGCAGGGTTCAGATAATTGGGTGGTATCAAGTTTGGCTTGAGTAGACCAAAAATAGACTAAAAATAAACTAAATAACACCGCCCTGGTTTTGAATGAAACCAGGGCGAACTGAGTCGATTATCATCAATACCGCCTTTGAGCGATCTGTATTTCTATCCTGCCGATAAGAGGCAACCTTATATATGTTGGATATTATTAACATCACCGCCCCTATTTTTATCATTATCGCGCTGGGTTATTTAACGGTAAGATTGAAGGTGATTGACCCTAGGCACGCCAAAGGCATGGGCAGTCTGGTGTTAAAGATTGCTTTGCCAGCTTTGGTGTTCAATGCAATTGCTGATATGCCCTTTGAAGAGGTGATACGGCCATATTATCTCATTATTTATGGGCTTGGCTCGCTGCTGGCCTTTGTCATCGGTCTGATACTGACCAAGCTTATTTGGAAACAAGACAATGTTTCTGCTGCGCTGAATTCTACAGCGCTATCCTTCTCCAACAGTGCTTTTATCGGTTATGCCGTTGCGGCTATGGTTGTTGGCTCAAGTGTTGCCGCCAGCTATCTATCGATGGGCGTCATTATTGAAAACCTACTGATCCTGCCGATGCTGTTTATCATGGCAGAGCTGAACGGAAATTCTGGTAAGTCATTGGCCGGCGTGTTGTTAGGTATCGCCAAAAACTTTACCCGTAATCCGCTGATTATCTCTATTGTGGTCAGCATTGTGTTTTCTATCTTTCGTCTACCTATCCCCTCAATAGTGGCTGGAACCATTAAAATGCTTACGGGTGCGGCCGCTCCTGTTGCGCTATTTGTGATTGGGATGAGCTTGTATGGGCTTGAGCTAAAGGGTGATTTGCCTAAGATTACTACTATTGGCCTGGGTAAGCTGATTGTGCATCCATTGATGATACTGCTGACCATCAGCATGATATCAGGCGGTAGCTTACAAGATAACTATGTCGCTATGCTGTTTGCCTCAGCCCCCGTATTTTCGACCATTGCCATTATTGGTCAGTACTATGGTCTGGTCAATCGTATGTCTGCCATCGTGATAATCTCGACTGTGGGTTCGTTTTTTAGTATGAGTGCGGTGCTGATGTATTGGCAGAGAATGGTTGGGTTTTAGAGTGTGACAGGACTCTTATTAATCAGATAAACAAGTAGGGAGCCAATCCCGCTTTTCGCTACTATCTGTCATCTTAAGTGGGGCAATGCGCTAAGGTTTGGCGCGTCGCTTGCTTCGCGCGCCACCGCATCGCAAGCTTGTGCAACTCGCCTTGTCATGCAGTATATCCGCTTCAATCGGGGCTAGTGGTGACATTATAATCTTGCAACTATGTGTTGTAGTTTTGACTATACTAGCTAGAAAAAAGTTTGGTTTGCTTGTTAGGGAGCAGTACTTTAGTAGTATCAAATTAAACGTAATATGAATTTATTTAGTTTTTTTGAATAAGTAAACTTAATTATAATAAAAATATATATTATTCAAGGCAATTATATGGATATCCAACATTTACCAAGTCCAAAGCAGTTTCTTAAAAATAGACGTCCCGAGCAATTCTCTACTTCTGAAGAAAAAACCATAGGTCAACTTGATCGAGTACATCTCGAGAACTATTTGGTTAGTCTTAATACGAAGAGCAAAGAACTACAATTTGAGACCTTTGCCAAGGAACTTTGTCAAAAAATAATTTGTCCTAACTTACTGGAGCAAACGGGACCCGTAGCGGGTGGAGATGGCAAGACAGACACTCAAACCTTCCCTGTATCAGAGCAAAATAAACTACTTTGGTATGTAGGTGTAAATGATAATGCTAATAACGAGCGTTGGGCATTTGCTGTTAGTACGCAAAAATCATGGAAATCAAAATGTAAAACTGACGTTAAAAAAATAGTCGAAACCGAACGAGGTTATACAAAGGTATTTTGTATCACTAATCAACTTATTAAAGCTAATCAAAGAAGCGCGCTTGAAGATGAGCTATCGAAACAATACAACATTCAGGTATGTATTTTAGATTTAAGCTGGATACTTGATGAAATCTATAAGAATAAACTGGAAAATATTGCTATTGAGACACTACAAATATCTACAAGCTTTAAGCGAGAGGTTAAATTAAGTGCGGATGATTATAGTAAAAAGCAAAGGTTTGATGAGCTAGAGTGTCAAATTAATAGTGAAATTAAACCTGATAATATTAGCCATAATCAAGTTGGCATTTTTTTAGAAGCTGCTGATTTAAGTAAGCAACTAGAACAACCTGTATTTCAAACCCAAGGATACTATGATCGCGCTGTTAACATAGCAAAGCGTTTTGGTACAACAAACCAGCTCTTCAATGCTTATTACAGCTACGCACGAGCATCTTATTACTGGTTTGAGGACTTTGATTTATTTAAAAATAACTTCATTTCTATTTATGAATTAATCACTGAATCTAGCAACTCAATACTTTGGGATGATTTTGTAACTCTCTTAACTATTTACATGACTGAAAAGTATATAAAGACTAATAAAGAGGGCATACAAGATGATTCGATAGTAGCACACACAATTAATCAATTAAAAGATATCTCAAAGGACAAAAGTCGGCCAAGTAACTCTTTACAGGCTGAATTATCTTTAGCTAAGATTGAATTAATGTTGTTTTTCCAAAATCATGAAAAGATAGATGAGATTTTTTGTAGAATATTAAATGTTTGTGAAAATGGTGAGTGTTTAGTAGGTTTCCCATTTGAAAGTGTTTATGGGTACATTAATGAGTTGGACGACTTGTTTAGTGAATATACAGGTTATCAGGCTTTGCAAGATTATCTTACTGAGCAATCAATAAAGAGACATGGAGATACAAAAGCCAGTAGACTGACACTCGAACGTGGTTTGAGGCAAGCTGAGAAGAAAAACTACTATAAAGCTATTCAGTTGATTGGAAAAACACTTGCTCCTCTTAATAAAGAGGAATCCATAGAAGATGTGACATTTGCTAATATGGCTTTAGCAACCATATATACGCAAGTAGACTTACATTGGGCTGCTAGAGGAAGTCTTTTAATAGTTTCTTCTCTATTAACCAACTACTTTCATAAACATTGAGTCATTTTATCTAAAGCTGTTGAAGCTTACTTTTCTCTAGCTTGGAATGAATTAGTCCTTGGACGTATAGCTCAGTCTCTCACATGGTATGAAACTGCTTTGTTAAGTTCTCAAGTAATTAGTAGCGAATTTATCGATGAAGATAAAATTGAGAATTTTGATGGATGTTTAGCACACCTTTTACTTAATTGTGATTTAAAAAATATTCAGGAGCTAGAATATTTAGTCAAAAGTTTAGAGGCTTTTGGATTATTTTACTCTAAGGTTGCTTTACTATATGTTCTTGGCTATGAGGATGAGGTTAAGAAGCTACTCGACTGTGATGATGAAAAAAGAATATTACAATCAATGGTTGATTTTAGAGACAGCGATACAGGGCATCCATCGTCAAAACTATTGTTATCAACTCCCAAATATATTAGCTACTCATCCAAAGTCTTAGGATGTGAGGTGAAAGTATCCTTTCCTAATAAAACCCCTTTTATTGAGTTAGCGGAAGCTATCTATACTAGCCTTGAAAGCTTTCTTGCCACCGCTTTAACAGACGGTATTTATGCAAAAATACCTATAATTTATATTGATATCTCTTCTTTTGAAGATTCCGATACCTTATTAAGTTATGAGTTCTCTGTACAGGACAGAGGTTCAGTTTTCGAAGTTTTTTGTCATCCTTATACATGGGCTAGTTTAAATCCCACTAATAAACCTGTCATAAACAAACAGTTTGAGCTTTTTATCATTAGTTTGATTGATAAAACATTTATTATTAAAGATATTGAAACCCGTCTTAAAAAAATGATTACTGAAGATTTGGTCTTTGCTCGTTCTATGATGTTTGAGACATGTTTAGGAGCGATATATAACGTTCTTGGAGAGAATGCAAATCAAAATTTATTAGATAAGCTGACTCAAGGAGAACGATATCCTTTAATTAGAAAAGCTGTTTGGGATAGTACTATACCCAAAAAAACAATTGAAAAGGTAGATGAAGTTAAAATTGGCGACCAAGAAAGTAAACCTTATCTTGATATAGAAAAGCATAAACACAGTGAATTAGCCATAACTTCACTAATTAGAACTGACTTATGGGATGCGACTGTATGGAAAGGCGTTGGCTATGCAACCTTACCTAGTGAATCACCTTATATGTTTCTAATTTTTCAAGATAAGGAACAAGGATTAAGGGTGTTTAGAGATTTAATCGAACAACTTACATCTATTGACCAGAATAATAGACTTCGTATCTCCATTGTTAGAGGTATTGATAAATACCATCCAGCTCATTATAGAGTTGTCGTATCTGAAAACATCAAAAGTGGAGGAAAAGCAAAGCTATTTACAGTGATATCCAGGGTTCTGACAATGGAACCCAGTGATGATTCAAATTGGAGGACTTTCGAAAATTCATATAATAATTTTCAAAGTTTTAAAATATCTCCAGCTTACATGACTCAAGGACTAAGTGAGCCAAAATTTGCATTTGATTTGGCTATTAGTTTAAAGAAAATAGTTGTTAAACAAGCATGGGAAATTAATATTAATGATTTAGAAAAAGTAGCTATTTATCCTGATGATAATATTATTGTACCTGTAGGTGTGGAGAATCCTCCTTATATTAAAGCTTTGGAATCTCAATGAAGTCTAGCAATGGCGATGTGGACTGTGGCTATTAGTAGGGCTATAAACAACCTATTTATCACTGTCCCAACTTTAGATAATGCAATAGCTCAAACACTAAAGGGTTTGGGTATAGTTGATATCATTCGAGTATAGCACTTTAATGGTTTCGGCTATAAAGGAGCGGTTTAGCCCCGATTGAAACGGATATCCTTGGTGCGGTAAGGCGTTACGGGCACTAGGGTAGATACAGTATCGAGACAACAGGAATGGCTCTGCCCATTAGCGCCCGTCGCCTTACTAACCAAGATAGTAGCGGAAAGCGGGATTAGCTACTTAATCAACCTTATCTAACATTCAATCCCTACCAAATGCACAGAGCCTTTTGCATTTTGCTTATCTAAGTCTTCACGGCGTTTCAATGGTTCGGTGCATCCACGTGGCTGAATATAAGTCTCAGCAATTAACTCTGCCGCATTTTTACTAATACGTTTTTCATCTGTCCGGCGCACCAACACATAATAAGGCTGCTCAAAAGGCACGATAAAAGTGTCCAAAATATAAGTGTCGCCTGCAAGTTTAGTTTCGAGATGATTTTCCTCAACCAAGCTTAAGTCATAAGTTAATTTTTCTATATCCGCAGCTATCTTGGACTTTTGTTGGGTTGATTGCATATTTGGCTGGTTAGTTGATGTGGTTTGACATGCCGTAAGTGGTACTACAAATGCGAATAAAAGGGCGGCTAATGCTTTAGGTGATGCTGTATTAAATAAGGTCATAGTGATAAATCTCTGTAAATTAAATCAAAGTATTAATGGGCTGAAAATGGATAGATAACGCTTTAATTTTAACCTTAATATACACCATAAAAGTCGGTGTTTTTTAGATCAACCAAAAGGCCAACCCCATGACCATCCGTCAAATGACCCTCGACGATTACGAGGCTGTGTACCAATTATGGATAAATACACCCAATATGGGTTTAAATGATGTGGATGATGCCAAAGAGGGTATCGCTCGTATGCTCAAACGCAATCCAACGCTAAGCTTTGTCGCAGAAGTTGAACGAGAAGATAGCACCCAAATCGTCGGTGTGATTATCTCAGGAGAAGATGGGCGACGCGGTTATATTTATCATACTGCGGTGGATGTGGCTTATCGCAATCAAGGCATCGGCGAGGCACTGGTCAATCATGTGATGGATGCGATGAAAGCATTGTCCATTAGCAAAGTTGGGTTGTTTATTTTTCAGCGTAATGAGATTGGTAATGGCTTTTGGGAGCGATTGGGCTTTGCTGTGCGTGATGACTTATACTATCGTAATAAAGCAATTATTGAGCTTGAGCGGATAGATACTTAAAGCACTTAAACATAGACACAAGTGACATTAACTACGGGAACCCCACCATGCAGTACAATTTCGATGAAGTAATCGACAGAAACAACACCGGCTCGCTCAAATGGCATTATGAAGATGACACCATTCCATTGTGGGTGGCTGACATGGATTTTAAGGCCGCTCAGCCTATTTTAGACAGTCTACAGCAGATTATTACGCATGGCATTCTTGGGTACACCAAACAAACCGATCGCTTATATCAGGCGATTATCAATTGGCACAGCAGCCGCTATGGTCTAGAGCTTGAGGCCAGTAACATTCTGTTTTCGCCCGGCGTGGTTCCCAGTATTGCGTTACTGGTCAATTTGTTTACTGAGGTGGGCGATGCAGTACTGATCAATGATCCGATTTATGCACCATTTGTGGCCAAGACCAAGCTAAATGGCTGTAAAGTTGTCAGCTCGGCATTACAAGAGGTCAACGGGCGTTATGAGTTTGATTTAGAAGACATCGAAGCCAAAATCAAGAAGCATAAAATTAAGCTGTTTTTACTGTGTAATCCGCACAATCCGGGCGGGCGAGTATGGAGCAAAGATGAGCTAAAAGCGGTGCTTGAGCTGTGTAAAAAGTATCAAGTTGCCATTGTCAGTGATGAGATTCATCAAGATCTAACCCTAACTGGTCATACCTTTACCCCGTTTTTAAATTTGGCATCAGGCTATGAGCACATGGTGGTCAGCCTAACCTCGATGACCAAAACCTTTAACATTGCGGGTATCAAAGGCTCGATGATATTTGCAAAAGACAAAGCTTTATTAAAACAAATCAGCAATCAGCAGCGCTTAAACGATGAATATGAGCTAAATATGTTTGCTTATAGCGCCATGCAAAGTGCTTATGAGCAGGGCGGTGAGTGGCTTGAGCAGGCGCTGGCTTATATTGAAAAAAATATTGAGTTAACGGTAGATTATCTGGCCAAACATTTGCCCGATATCAAGGTGATGCGCCCTGAGGCCTCCTATCTAATTTGGCTGGATTGCTCAGCTTATGCTGACGACAATCAGGCGCTATATGACAGCTTACGAGATGCTAAGGTCGAGCTCAATGCTGGTATCAGCTATGGTAATGAAGGGCATCTAAAAATGCGTATTAATGTGGCTTGCCCAGAGTCGGTATTGCTTGAAGGCTTGGCGCGGATCAAACAGGCACTAAATCATTAAAGCAGTTGCAACATGAAATAAAAAGCGGCGGGATTCATTGATGAATCCCGCCACTTTGGTTTTAGACGATTTACAAAGGTACTGTCTCTGGCTATCTGGCTCTGGCTATCTGACCAATAATTGTAGCCAATAGCTAACTTATTTATCTGAGTCTTTATCGAGCTCATCTTGCTTTTCTTCTTCAGCAAGCTGTGCTTCTTCATCCTCAATCATGGTTTCCCACTCTTCTTGCTGTGCCAATACTGAGCCCTCAGGAGCCTCAGAAGTTTCGCCTTCTTCCCAAGGTGCATTTTCGGCCAGCTCTTCAATATGAATGGTTTTTAAGTTGTAATCTGGCTGATAATGTAGGTCGTAACGGGCCGCTTTAATCAGCGATAACATCATCATAGATAAGATGATAATCAGTGGCGCACCAGCAATAATGGAGGCGGTCTGTAGTGTGGCCAAGTCGCCTAAGAACATCAAGATGGCTGGCAGTAGACACAAGGTAAATGCCCAAAATAAGCGGTTCCAGCGGTGCGGCTCATCATCTACTTCTACCTGTACCACAGACGCTAAAATATAGGAGATAGAGTCAAAGGTCGTCGCGGTGAAGATGATGGCCAAGAAGGTAAATACCGATATGACCAAGTACGACATGGGGAGGCTATTTAAAATCGCAAAAATAGCTGCCGTGGCTGTCTCATTGTTTAAAATTGATACCACATCGACGGTACCGGTTAGCTGCAAATATAGGCCATAGTTACCCAAGATAATCATAAACATTGCACAGCCCAATGAGCCATAGAACATAGAGCCCACCACCATGTTTTGAATGGTGCGACCGCGTGAAATCTTAGCGATAAATAGACCAATAGTGGGTGCAAATACTAGCCACCATGCCCAGTAGAATACGGTCCAATCTTGTGGAAAAGTGGTGTGCTCAAAGCCAAAACTACCAAAGTCTTTAAACGGCTCAATATAAGTCATCATCCGCGGCATTTCAGTAAGGGAGCGTCCCAAAGCCTCTAGACCTGTATTAAAAATAAAGACGGTAGGGCCTGTTACTAAAATAAATAGCAAGAAGGCTACGGCAAGATAAAAGTTGATATTGGATAGTTTTTGAATACCGCCTTTAAGACCTTGATAGGCACTATAAGCGAAAATCATGGTGGTCACGAACAATACCGCCAACTGCATGGTAATGTTGCGCGGTAGGCCAAATAAGTTATACAGACCTTCGTTAATTAGGGGTGAGGCCAAACCTAGCGTGGTCGCACCACCACCAACCATACCGAACACAAACAGCACATCGAGCATTTTAGCCCAGTTGCTGCTGGCAAGCTTCTCACCCAATAAGGGCATTAGGGTCTGACTGACTTTGAGAACTGGGGTCTGGCGCACGTAATAAAAATAGGCGATAGGCACAGCCGGTACCAGATAGATGGCCCAAGCCACAGGGCCCCAGTGGAATATGCCATAAGTGGTCGCCCAGCGGATGGCATCGGGGGAGCCTGCGGCAATATTAAACGGTGGTCCTTGGTAATAGTAGGCCCACTCAATTAAGCCCCAGTACAGGATACTGGCACCAATACCCCCACAAAATAGCATGGCTGCCCAAGAGGCATCACCAAATTCAGGAGTGTCTTCTGGACGACCGAGTTTAATTTTACCGATATCAGAGAAGATGATGTAAATCACAAACATCATCGCCAGCACCCCAAAGGTGAGGTAGGCAAAACCAAAATTAGTGGTGACAAAATTACGGGCAATACCGACCCATTCTTTACCTTGCTCTGGGAAGAAAATTAGTGGAATACAGATGCCCAATAAGATGGCCAATACCATCCCAAAGGTGAACTTATCAATACGGGTATCAGGCTCATGGTCGGGACGGCGCTGCGAGATTTGCATACCTGCATTAAAAGTCCCTAAGCGAGGTGGCCGGGTATGCCGGGTAGTGGACCTAATAAAGTCAGGTAAATAATCGTCTGAGTCCAAATGAGAGGGTCGATTGGATTTGTGGCTGTTTTTACGGCCACTGGTGTTAGTCATGTGTTGACTCCTGTATTAATAGTGATGGGGTAATCCTTTAATAAAACTAATAGGTGCCTATATATTAACATACCAGATAGGCCGCTAAAGTAACCAACTTTTAAAGCCTATTCTGGCTTAATTATAAAAGCCACCCGCTACATTAAAAGTCATTATCGAAACTTAGGAGCACCATTAAAGCTAACCGCCACTATTAGGATGAGAAGCTGCCAAGCCCTTTATCCTATCAAATTAACAACCAGTCATGCGCCCGTTATTGCTTTATGCTGACTTTCTAGCTGGACCATTTGTCTCGCATGGCCATCAAAAAATAAAACAGTACTGTCGTGACCATGCTTAAAATGGCGATATACGATAGGTCTTGACCCAGCGATAACACCCAGTTAAGTAGATTATTTAAAATAAATACTATGATAAAAAATACGATTGCGCTTTTTAATCTCATAATAGAAGACCTTTATAACAATTTATTTGTGATATCGACATAATTCTCTGTCATACAATCCCCATCATAACGCATAAACTTGTTAAAATAGGCGCTAAAATTTTTGCTAGTTATTCTTTATTCAAAGACTGGAAGACATTATGAGTATAGCCGCACCCACCATCAAAGAAGACCGCATTTTAATTATCGATTATGGCTCACAGTACAGCCAGCTGATTGCCCGCCGTGTTCGTGAAGCGGGCGTATTCTGCGAAATGTATCCTTATGATATCGATACCAGTCGTATCGAAGCATTCGGTGCCAAAGGTGTGATCTTATCAGGTGGCCCTGAAAGTGTGCACGACGAAAACAGCCCAAGAATCAATCAAGCTTTGTTTGATTTAAATGTGCCGATCTTAGGCATCTGCTACGGCATGCAGGCCATGGCCGATCACTTCGGTGGTAAGGTTCAGGCAAGTGATGTGCATGAATTTGGCGCGGCTACCATTGATGTGACGGGCCATAGCGCTTTACTTGATGGTATTGAAGATGAGCACAAAGACAACAGCCGCTTGCATGTGTGGATGAGCCACGGTGACAAAGTAGTTGAAGCCCCTAAAGGCTTTGATATCGTCGCCAGTACGCCAAGCTGCCCCATCGCCGTGATGGTCAATGAAGACAAAAAATACTACGGCCTACAATTCCATCCAGAGGTAACGCACACCTTACAAGGCGACGTGTTATTGTCTCGCTTTGTGCATCAAGTGTGTGGCTGCGCCGGTGACTGGACGCCAGATAACATCATCGATATGCGGGTTGAGCAATTAAAAGAGCAAATCGGTGATAAGCAAGTTCTACTTGGCCTATCAGGCGGTGTGGACAGCTCAGTTGTGGCGGCTTTATTACACAAAGCCATTGGCGATCAGCTGACTTGTGTGTTCGTGGATAATGGTCTACTGCGTCTGCACGAAGGCGACCAAGTGATGCAAGTATTCGCCGAAAATATGGGCGTAAAAGTGGTGCGTGTCGATGCTGAAGATCGCTTCTTAAGCGCATTAGCGGGTGAGAGTGAGCCGGAAGCTAAGCGTAAAATCATCGGCAAAACCTTTATTGATGTATTCGCCGATGCCGCCCGTGATATCAGCCAAGGCAGCGACGGTAAGCCGGTTGAGTTCTTAGCGCAAGGTACCATTTACCCAGACGTGATTGAATCTGCCAAATCACACCAAGGTAAAGCACATGTGATTAAGAGCCACCACAACGTGGGCGGTCTGCCAGATGACTTGCAGTTTGAATTGGTTGAGCCACTGCGTGATCTGTTCAAAGATGAAGTACGCAAACTGGGTATTGCCTTAGGCTTACCACACAAAATGATTTATCGTCATCCGTTCCCAGGTCCAGGTCTAGGCGTACGCATCTTAGGCGAAGTCAAAAAAGAATACGCCGACATCCTGCGTCAAGCGGATGCTATCTTCATGCAAGAGCTTGAGCGCTCAGGCTGGTATGAGAAGACGGCGCAGGCCTTTGCAGTATTTACCCCAGTGAAATCTGTCGGCGTGGTGGGTGATGGCCGCCGTTATGCGTGGGTTATCGCCCTACGTGCGGTTGAAACCATCGACTTTATGACCGCCCGCTTTGCGCACTTGCCATACGAGCTGATCGAGACGGTGAGTAACCGCATCATGAACGAAATCAAAGATGTGTCTCGTGTGACTTATGATGTGTCGAGCAAGCCGCCGGCGACTATTGAGTGGGAATAACCGACAGGCGCATCAAACTAAAAACCTGATTAGCGTTGTCAAACTCGTTCAGCCTACTTGATGTAGCGCTGTCACTCGTTTTCCTCGCTACTCAAATTTTTAGAGTTGATGTTAAGTCTTAAGTCAGTGATAGGTTTATAAATAGAAAAGCACCCCACTGGGTTAATGCCAGTCAGTTAAGGCAAAAACTCAATAAAAGTAATAAAATAGCCCATCTAATAAGTAGATGGGCTATTTTACTATGAGACTACAAGACGCTATTAATGAGACGCATAAAAGGATTCCAGAC